>JAIKWW010000027.1 GCA_024684465.1 Clostridia bacterium
TCCTTATTTCGACACTCTGCAGGCCACTATCTCAGATGTACTTTCTCACGCTCCTGAACTGGAGAACGTGTACTTTGAGAGCCGTGAACGCAGAGAAAAACCGGCATCCGAAAAGAAGAGAGCCTTCATTGTGATCTCTTCCGACAAGGGTCTTGCAGGCGCGTACAACCATAACGTATTCAAGCTTCTCGAGCCAAAGCTCGAAGAAGAATCAGCTCATGATACTCTCATTCTGGTTGGTCATATGGCTCAGAATTATTTCCATGAATCTGACAAGCTGACTATTGACCGGGATCAGATCTATCCGGCAACGGATCCGTCTATCTACAGAGCAAGAGAGATTTCAGAGAACGTAATAGAAAAATACAAGAGTGGAGAGTTTGACGAAGTCTACGTAGTATATACAAAGATGATCAATTCTCTCAGTTTCAACCCTGAAATTGTACGTGTCCTCCCGCTGACAAGGATCATGTTCGAGGATGCTCCTGAGACTGAAACCATGCATCAGGTTGCAGTATTCTCACCGTCTGAGGACGAGGTGCTCAACAGTATCTCTCCTAACTATGTAAAGGGCCTCATCTACGGCGCAATCGTAGAGTCCTTTGCCTGCGAGCAGAATTCTCGTATGACGGCAATGCAGAACGCAACAGACAATGCCAAGGAAATGATCGCCAGCCTTTCACTGTTGTACAACCGTGTAAGACAGGCTAACATCACTCAGGAGATCACTGAGATCGTTGCCGGTGCGAATGCCGGACAATAGTAGTATGGAGGTATAAATGGACAAGGGAATAATCACACAGGTCATCGGACCTGTTGTAGATGTATTATTTGAAGAAGGCCGTCTTCCGATAATCAAAGAAGCCCTTACAGTAGAACTTAACGGTAAGCCTCTCGTTATGGAAGTAGCCAGCGACATGGGTAACAGAGTCGTTCGCTGCATCGTAATGGACGCTTCCGAAGGTCTTCACAAGGGAATGGAAGTTACGGCGACAGGAGACTACATTAAGGTTCCTGTAGGCGAATCCACACTGGGCAGAATGTTCAACGTTGTTGGTGAGATCATCGACGGCGGCGAAGATGTCAAGGGTGAAGAGCAGTGGTCTATTCACAGAAATGCACCTGCATTCGAAGAGCAGACTCCTGCAGCAGAAATGTTCGAAACCGGCATCAAGGTAATCGACCTTCTCGCTCCTTATGCAAGAGGCGGTAAGATCGGTCTGTTCGGTGGTGCAGGCGTAGGTAAGACAGTACTCATTCAGGAGCTCATTACTAATATCGCAACTGAGCACGGTGGTTACTCCATCTTTACAGGTGTAGGCGAACGTACTCGTGAAGGTAACGACCTCTGGAATGAAATGACAGAATCCGGAGTAATCAACAAGACTGCTCTGGTATTCGGACAGATGAACGAGCCACCTGGAGCTCGTATGCGTGTAGGTATGACAGGCCTGACTCTGGCTGAGTACTTCCGTGACAAGCTTCACCAGGACGTACTTCTGTTCATCGATAACATCTTCCGTTTCGTACAGGCAGGTTCAGAAGTATCCGCTCTGTTAGGACGTATGCCTTCAGCCGTAGGTTATCAGCCTACACTGGCTAACGAAGTAGGTGAACTCCAGGAGAGAATTACTTCAACAAAGAACGGATCAATCACATCTGTACAGGCTGTATACGTACCTGCAGACGACTTGACTGACCCTGCACCTGCAACAACATTCACACATCTGGATGCAAAGACTGTACTTTCCAGAAAGATCGCTGAGCAGGGCCTCTATCCTGCAGTAGATCCGCTGGATTCCAGCTCACGTATCCTGGAAGCTGAAGTTGTAGGTGAGGAGCACTATGAAGTTGCCCGCCGTGTACAGGAATGCTTACAGCGTTACAGCGAACTGCAGGATATCATCTCCATCCTCGGTATGGAAGAACTTGCAGAAGAAGATAAGAAGACCGTATATCGTGCAAGAAAGATACAGAAGTTCCTGTCTCAGCCATTCCACGTTGCGGAGAACTTCACAGGCCTGGCAGGCAAGTATGTACCTATTGCTGATACGATCAAGGGCTTCAAGATGATCCTGGACGGTGAACTGGATGACATTCCTGAAATGGCATTCTTCAACTGCGGACCTATCGAAGATGTACTCGAAAAAGCAAAGACCATGAATGCATAACGTCATCGAGAAAGATGTGAGGTGCATTTATGAAAACATTTGAATTAAAAGTAATTGCCATGGACAAGGTATTCTACAAGGGTGAGTGCGAGCTTCTCGTATTCCCTGCTGTCGATGGTGAACAGGGCGTCATGGCTGATCACGAGCCGATGGTTTCTGCCGTTAAGGCAGGAGAACTCAGATACCACCTCTCCGGTGCAGTTAGGTCTGCAGCTGTGGGTGATGGTATGATCGAGATCACAAAAAATGGCGTCGTAATACTCTGTGACTTCGCAGAGTATCCTGAAGAGATCGATATCCTCCGTGCTGAACGCGCGAAGGAGCGTGCTGAAGAAAGACTCAAGATTAAAGAGAGCAACAAGGAATATATTCATTCCCAGGCTGCACTCTCAAGAGCGATGGCACGACTCAAGGTCACTTCAAAAGCAAAGAGGATATAATCAATTATCCTTTAACATCACTGATATTACACTTCAGAACTCCGATCCTCCGGGATTGGGGTTCTGTTTTTTTAGCAGTTCTTTCGTTTGCGGAATGGTTACATGTCCTGACTATTTTACAATAAGGTTATATATCGCCGGTCTTGTTGAAAAGGTGATGCTTTTGTTGTATCATCATATTGTGTCAGGCTCTACAGGGGCAGGACCGGGCTGTGTTATGATTTGTTATGAAGCCCATACGGTGTTGAGTAAAGTGTATGAATTTGAGGTATAAAAATGGCAGATGCAAAATCGGGCATTCTGAATTATTATATCAATAACTATCTGAATCGTGACTACTCCACGGGGAGGACTGCGTCTGTTTCAAGAAGCAGGGAGACATCATCCGCCGGCAAAGCGGGCAGGACAGGATCTGAATCGGGTTCTTTTGCCACAGTGCTTGCCAGGAGTCTGGATGAAGCAACCCGGGCAGACCGGAATTCATTACTTCTGTCGGAACTGGCAGGAGGAACAAACTCCGCTTCTCTTATAAGCGCGTTATCCTCAGGGAGCTATAACAATATGGTTTTGAGTGAGCTGTTGGGGACCGGAAGAAATTCGTCTCTGATCGGCGGATCGGGCAGTTCGGCACTTTCCTCACTGCTCAGCGGAGGTGGAATGAATCAGGCTTCACTGATGTCCACTATCAGTAGGACATCCTCCGGAAGCGCAGTTTCTGCACCTTCTTCACTTGAAAACTTATTTGAAGCGGCCAGCAGCAAATATGATGTTCCGATAAACCTGCTCAAGGCTGTTGCCAAGGCAGAGTCCGGATTCCGGACAGATGCGGTTTCCTCTGCGGGAGCACAGGGAATCATGCAGTTGATGCCTGCTACGGCAAGGGCTCTGGGGGTTACGGATTCCTTTGATCCGGAACAGAATGTCATGGGGGGAGCAAAGTATCTCGCCCAGATGCTGGATAGATATGACGGAAACATTGACCTTACGCTTGCAGCATATAATGCGGGCAGTGGAGCGGTTGCAAAGTACGGTGGCGTTCCGCCTTATGCGGAGACCCGTAATTACATCGCCAGGGTCAAGAGCTATATGGGTGAAGGAGTAAAGGTACCTGACGTTTCAGTATCCGGAACCGGCAAGGGAATTGACGGCACTTCTGAAAACGAATTGGATAAACTTGATCCTGCTGCCCTGAAAAGACTCTCTGAAGCTCTGAATATGGAACTTCAGATGAATATCATGAAGATGGAGATGAACATGCTGAACTTTGATGATGAGGACAGAAACTCCAGATTCAGCTATCTGTCATCGATAATTTAGATAGTCGTGTAGTAGATCAGACCGTGCGCATTTGGTGACACATACATTTGCGTACGGTGTTTTTTTAGCGTTTTTAAAGATATTGGTGGCTTATGGAAGATAAATTTGGCAGGGAAATTGACTATCTCAGGATATCGGTTACAGACCGCTGTAATCTGAGATGCAGATACTGCATGCCGGCTGAAGGATATGGAAATCTGATCCCTCACGATCAGATCATGTCATTTGAAGATATCATCAGACTGGTGCAGGCAGCTGCAAAACTGGGAATTAAGAAGATAAGGCTTACCGGCGGGGAACCTCTTGTTCGCCGGAGCATCGTCGAGCTTATCCGTCTGATAAATGAAATCGACGGGATACAGCAGATATGCATTACAACAAACGGACAGCGTCTGGCTGATATGGCAGATGATCTGAAAGCTGCAGGGCTTGACCGCTGCAACATCAGTCTGGATACGCTGGACCCGAAGAAATATTCAGAAATCACCAGAGGCGGAGATCTGTCGAAGGTGCTGGAGGGCATAGAGGCGGCCAAGAGGGTGGGCCTGCTCCCAATCAAGATCAATGTTGTGGCTATGAAGGGCTTCAATGATGACGAATTCGCAGATCTGGTGGAACTCACCCGGGACAATGACATCCACGTGAGGTTTATAGAGCTTATGCCTATAGGCCACCAGGACCTGGGAGGCGATTACGGATTCATCTCAAATCAGGATATTCTGGCTCAGTTCCCGGATCTTATTCCGGAAAGGAAGACAGAGGAATCCGTGGCAAATGAATACAGACTGCCCGGGGCGAAGGGAAAAGTGGGATTCATCAGTGCGCTGAGCAACCACTTCTGTGCCACATGCAACAAGATACGCATGACCTCGGACGGAAAGATAAAACCATGTCTTCACTCCAATGAGGAGATAGACATGATGGGCGTTCTGCGCAGCGGCACCGATGAGGAGGTGCTGGAGGCACTGAAGGCCACTTACGGACACAGGGAGCAGCATCACCATCTCAATGAGGGAGCAGCTCCTATAGACAGAGATATGAACAAGATCGGAGGATGACATGGAAGACAAGCTCACACATATGGACGAAAACGGCAGACCAAGGATGGTCAATGTGGGAGAGAAGGCCGATACAAAGCGTATAGCTGTGGCAAAGGGGAGCATTTACATGGCGCCTGCCACACTGGAGCGGATAAAGGAAGGTTCCATCGCAAAGGGTGATGTTCTTTCCGTGGCGCAGACTGCAGGTATAATGGCAGCAAAGAATACGGCATATAACATCCCGATGTGCCACAATATTTTTATCACAGGTGTGGAAATGGATTTTCAGATAGACGAGGAGAAATCCGCCATTCATATAGAAGCCTCCGCCAGCACCATCGGCAAGACGGGAATCGAGATGGAATCTCTCAATGCCGTTGCCATAGCTGCTCTGACGATATATGATATGTGCAAGGCGATTGACAGAGGGATGAGGATCACGGATATCAGACTTGTGAAAAAGGACGGAGGAAAATCCGGTCTTTTCGTAGCAGAGTAATCCCGCAGGAGGATAATACCATGATTGAAGATTCTGAAGCTCGTTTTCCGCTGTATCATCAGGTTCGTCACGATCAGGAGGTGGCGGTTTACATCAACGAGCAGAATAAGTCCATGAAAGCACTCGGATTTACGGAGCACAGTCACTCTCATGTGGCCATGGTAACACAGCGCACCGGATACATTCTGGAAACTCTGGGTTACGATGATCACACCATAGACCTGGCGCTGACTGCCGCATGGATGCACGATCTGGGAAATGTGATCAACAGAGTTGACCACAGTCAGTCCGGAGCACTCATGGCCTTTTATCTTCTGAATCACATGAAATGCAGGGCAGACGATATCGCTCCCATTATCTGTGCCATCGGAAATCATGATGAAGGCAGCGGCGTGCCGGTGAACACTATCGCTGCGGCTCTGATACTTGCGGACAAATCTGATGTGCGCAGAAGCAGGGTTCAGGAGAAGGACATGAGTCATTTTGATATTCATGACCGGGTAAACTATTCTGTTACCTCTGCTGAGCTGAAAATTGATGAGGATCATACATCGATCGTGCTTAAACTGGAGGTTGATACCAGTTACAGCGAAATCGGCGAGTATTTCGAAATTTTTATGAGCCGCATGCTGATGTGCAAAAAAGCGGCCAACTTCCTGAACATGGAATTTCACCTGGTAATCAACGGGCAGACTCTGCTTTAGCTGAACTGTCTGTGAAAATTACTAAAGAAATAAAAAGATGAAACTCCGAGGCGGGATCCAGGGTCCCGCCTCTTTGCAGTATTACAGACCGGCCTGAGAAGGGCGCGGCGGTGGAAAAATAGTTCAATCCGGAGGATAGTTATGAAGAAGACAAAAGTGTATATTGACGGACAGAGCGGAACCACAGGGCTTCAGATCTATGATCGGATCGGCAGCAGACAGGACCTGGAACTGCTCAGGATAGATGAGGACAAGCGTCACGATATAGAGGAACGCAGAAAGTTTCTCAACAGTGCGAACATTGTTTTTTTGTGCCTTCCGGATGACGGAGCCAGAGAGGCTGTTTCACTGATAGAGAATCCGGATGTTAGAGTGATAGATGCATCTACAGCTCATCGTACGAACAGCGACTGGATATACGGACTGCCGGAACTCTCCCGGGAACAGCGCAGCGCTATCGCCACAGGAAAGCGGATAGCAAATCCGGGATGCCATGCTACCGGCCTGATCTCCGTAACCGCTCCGCTGGTGAGAATGGGGATCATGCCGAAGGATTATCCGCTGACTTGTTATTCCCTGACGGGATATTCAGGCGGCGGAAAGAAGATGATCGCGGATTATGAGGCTGCGGATAAGCCGGAGCATCTCTTCGCTCCGGGAATCTACGGATTGACACTGAAGCACAAGCACGTTCCTGAGATGCAGCTCATCACCGGTCTGGAGCATCCACCGGTATTCATGCCTGTGGTGGACGACTACCTCAAGGGTATGGCAAGTACGATAATGCTCCATAACAGACTTCTTTCAGGGAAGCCTTCAGCGGAAGAAATCTGCGATAAAATCCGTGAGTATTATAAAGATGAGCATTTTATCAGCGTGCTCCCGTTTGGCACTAATCCAAAGACCATCTATGCGAATGAGCTGGCTGGCACAAACCGGCTGGAGATAATCGTATGCGGTTACGAGGAACTGACCAGTGTAACTGCAGTCTTTGACAATCTCGGCAAGGGAGCATCCGGAGCGGCAGTACAGAACATGAATATAATGCTGGGTCTTCCGGAAACAGAGGGCCTTGAATAAATTTCCTGTTGCATAATTATTAATAACGATGTATTATTATAAATCATATTACATTGCATAAAAATTCATTTTAATGAATAATTATTAAAACATGCAGGATCTCCGGTGGGATCCGTGCCGGTTTTGCAGGGAGGAAATGGTCATGAACAGTATGCAGCGTGCTGAGGTGCTCATCGAAGCGCTTCCGTATATTAAACAGTTCCGTGGAAAGACATTTGTCATCAAGTACGGCGGCAGCGTCATGGAGAACCGTGAACTTACCAGAGAATTCATCGAGGACGTTGCTCTTCTGAAGCTGGTGGGCATAAATATAGTCATTGTTCACGGCGGTGGCAAGCGCATAAACGCCATGCTCGACCGGGTGAACCTGGATGTGAAGTTCGAACAGGGTCAGCGGGTGACCGACGGAGAAGTGATGAAGATAGTGGAAATGGTTCTGTCCGGGCAGATCAACAAGAATCTGGCGGCGGAACTCAGCGCTCACGGCCTCAACGCTGTAGGTCTCAGCGGAAAGGACAGCGGACTCCTGAAGGCTGAGAAGAAGCTTACTGAAGGCAAAGACGGGGAACTCCTCGATCTGGGATACGTGGGTGAGGTCAGGGAAGTCAACAGCTCATTGCTCTGCTCACTGATCAGAGACGGATATATTCCCATCATCTCTCCTGTGGCAGGTGGCTATGAGAAGGGAGAAACCTTCAATGTCAACGCGGATTATGCGGCGGGAGCAGTGGCAGGAGCCATCGAGGCGGAGAAGCTCATACTGCTTTCTGATATCAAAGGTCTCTACAAGGACATAAACGATGAGGATTCATTCATAACGGAAATCCACGTGGATCAGGTCAAAGCTTACATAGAGGACGGCACGATTTCCGGCGGCATGATCCCGAAGATGGAATGCTGCATGAATGCCATTGATAAAGGAACTAACGAAGTTGTCATAATCGACGGAAGAGTTGCTCACAGTCTGCTGATAGAAATATTCACAAATGCAGGCAGCGGCACTATGGTAAAGGCATAGACAGCAGGGGAAGGTCCGTCAGGACAGGTTAAGAAAGGGAGAAGAGATATCATGAAAATAATAGAAGGAAAGTCAGTTTCCTGCGTACCGGGATACAAAGCCGCAGGCTGTGCAGTCGGCCTTAAAAAGAGCGGAAAGAAGGATATGGGGCTCATCGTCAGCGACGTGCCTGCTGTTGCTGCTACCGTGTTTACCACGAGCATGGTAAAGGCGGCGCCTGTTCTCATTGATATGGAACACATAAAGAATTCCACAACGAGAGCTATGGTGATCAACAGTGGCATAGCGAATGCATGTACAGGTGAAGAAGGCATGGAGAACGGCTACAGGACTGCCCGCAAGGTTGCGGAACGTCTCGGGATAAAGCCTGAGGAAGTTCTGGTCTACTCCACAGGAGTCATCGGACAGCAGCTGGACATGCCGACCATATTAAACGGCGTGGACATTTGTGCAGACGCGCTGAAGGCCGGCGGAGACGAGGTGCATGCGGCAATAATGACCACGGACACAAAGCAGAAGTGCGTATTCGTGGAGACTGAGGTCGGCGGGAAGACCGTAAGCATCTGTGGAATCGCAAAGGGCTCGGGCATGATCCATCCGAACATGGCCACAATGCTTTCATATGTGGTTACTGATGCAGCTGTCAGCAAGGATGTGCTCACTGCCATGCAGAAGAAGATCACGGAGACCACATTTAACATGGTAACAGTTGACGGCGATACCAGCACCAACGACACTGCCACCATCATGGCTAACGGAGCCGCAGGCAATCCTGTGATTGACAAGGCAGAAGGCGATGATTATGATGCTTTTTATAAGGCAGTATATTTTGTTACGGAGTATCTGGCAAAATCCATCGCGGCTGACGGAGAGGGCGCGACCAAGTTCATCGAGGTAGATCTGAAAGGCGCTTCAAATGACAAGCAGGCCCGGGTTATAGCCCGCACTGTTGCAGGATCCAATCTCACCAAGGCAGCAATGTACGGTGAGGATGCCAACTGGGGCAGAGTCCTGGCTGCCATGGGGCGCAGCGGCGAAGTGTTCGATCCTGCGCTGGTGGACATGTCATTTGCCAGCAAGGCAGGCAGCATACAGGTATTTCATCAGGGAACACCTGTAGTGTTCGACGAGGAGCTGGCCAGCAGGATACTTCACGAGACAGATATCGTAATAGACATCGATATGAATGCGGGAAATGCTTCAGTTAAAGCCTGGGGCTGCGATCTCACCGAAAAGTACGTGGAGATCAACGGCAGCTACAGATCCTGATTTTCACTGATCCAATAATGGCCGCATTCATGGACAGGAAGAGGGTTCGATCATGATCAGTTTTTCAAAGAATTCCACAAAACTCGATAAGATGATTGCATCGCTTTCCAATATTTCCGTGGAACAGGCGCAGGAAATGCAGTACGGCAACACTCTGCGCTGGATCTGTTCAATTCTGAGAATATCCGGTTCGCATGCGGGAAAACGGGATGTGATGCACATTCTCGACGGTGAGAAAGTGGATTCTGCAACTCTGCAGGACTACGATCTGGTGCGGGCAGCCGCATTTTTAAGGGACGATTTCACAAATATGCTGGACATGGATATCCGCCTGAACGCGAAGGAAATCGGAAAGATCTACATGAGACTTACCGGGGCAAAAGCTGTTGAGTATCGCCGGAGCAATCAGGTGATAGACGGGCTGCACAAACTGCCGCCACACAGTTCGAAGATACCTGAACTGATGCGAAACTTTGAACTTGAAACTCTGGCGGACGCCCATTACAGTGTTCCTTTTGAGGGCGCGGTGAATACGGCATCAATGATACTCGGTATCTGGCCTTTTGAGAAGATGAGCGAGATCGTGGCATATGCAGCTCTGAGTTATGAGCTGCTGAGGGGAGGTTATCCCCTTCCGACACTGGATATCCGCAGAGATGAATTCATGGCCTTTTGCGGGCAGATCGTGGTGGGGGATACCAGGACATTTATAAAAACACTGGTGGAAAACGGCTGCGAGGAATGCCGCATGATATGATGCGGAGTCTTCCGGAGAGTGGCCGGGACATCAGCGATCAGAATGAGGAGTTGACATATGAAATTACTGATAGCATCCGATATACACGGATCGGCAAGATTCAGCGAGATGCTTCTTGAAGATATACAGCGGGAGAATCCGGATAAGATCCTGCTTTTGGGAGACCTTCTTTATCACGGTCCCCGCAACGCTTTGCCGGATGATTATGACACCAGGCGCACAGCGGAGATCCTGAACTCATTGAGATCCAGGATCTGCGCAGTCAGGGGCAACTGCGATGCAGAGGTGGATCAGGTGATGCTCCGGTTTTCCATAATGAATACCAGCGAGATCCTGGAGGCCGATGGACTCAGAATATTCGCAACTCACGGACATCATTACGATCCGTTGAATCCGCCACCTTTTGCCGAATTCGACATCATGGCCACAGGGCATACCCATATTCCGGTGATGAAGAGATATGAGAATTTCATTCACGTGAATCCGGGTTCCGTGTCCATACCGAAGGGAGGAAGCAGCAATTCATTCATGCTGCTGGAGAACGGTACATTTACATTGAAGGAACTTGGAACGGACAGAATTCTGTCATCCATGGAAATATAGAAGCGGGCCGGGAGCATCCCGGCTTTTTTCTTTTTTTGAGTTTTAACCGGGAAGTTACTGCGCTGAGTAAAATATTTAGTGAGAGTTTGTTGATAATTTGTAACCGGATCGAATATGCCGGCGAAGGTATTATGAAATTAATGGGAATATGAATAGCGGGAACGAAAGAAAAAACAATTTAAAATCGGCAGTGAGGCATTCCCGGATGCCGTTTGCGGTACTGATCGGGGCAAATCTGATACTGATGGGACTACAGATTTTTCTTCTTGGAAAACTCATCAGCTTTGCAGGTGTGAAGGTTCCGGGTATAGTACTGTCCTCTGTACTCATGCAGTTTCAGCTGATGAATGACATTATCGCCGTGCTGAAGTACAGGAAAAGCGGCGCCAGGGTCATGCAGATAATGGAGATAATCAGCCTGGGGACTATTATCGGTTATTTTGTCAATTCCGGTGTGATGGGCACTGTGGTATGCATAGGGATCAAGCTGTGCGCCATAGCGGTGGTCTTCGTGATCGGAGTATACGAGATGCAGACTGATCAGATTTCCAGGAAACTGAAGCGTCAGGCAGTTACCGATGACCAGACCGGGATCTGGAACAGCAGAAAGTTCGGACTGGACCTTGAAAGAGCGGTGATAAAGTCGCTGGACAGCGGTGAACCTGTGGCTCTTGTAATGATGAACCTGGACGACTTCAAGCGAATCAACGAAGTCCGGGGAGTGGAATGTGGCAATGAGGTGCTCTGCGAGATAGCGCAGCGCTGGAATTCCGTAACCGGCCCAGGTGAGTCTCTGTACAGGGTTAACGGAGACGACTTCGCTATAATCATCCGGGAGAGTGACGACCGGGAAAAGCTGGAGGAACGGATCAGAAAATACACCAACAGGCTCATTGATCCTGTTATCACTGACAAGTATGAGAATTTTCTCACAGTGAGCTGCGGCATAGCTATCTGTCCATACAATGCGACGGATCCGGGACGGCTGAGGAGCTGTGCTTTGTCGGCGCTCAGCACAGCCAAGGAACGCAGGGGCAGAAACCGCAGAATTTCAATGATCAGTTTCTATGATTCCACCATGTTCCTGAGGATACACAGAGATCTGTACGTATATGACGTCCTCAGAAGATCCGTGGAAGAGGACTTGCTGGAAGTGTGCTATCAGCCTCAGTATAACCCCGAAACCGGGCGTGTGAGGGGGTTTGAAGCTCTCGCCAGACTGACGTCCCCAACCGGGGAGCACATTCCACCCGACGAGTTCATCGCTGTGGCTGAACGACACGGCGTGATCTGGATGGTGGGCTCCTACGTGATGAAGCAGGCAGCGGAAGCCTTTGCAGAGGCCTTGAAAAACGCTTCTCCCGACATGCAGGATGTAAAAGTTGCGGTAAATGTATCGGGAATGCAGCTTGACAGCGATTTCTTCTACGAAAGCTGTATGGAGCTTCTGAATGAAACCGGACTGGATCCCAGGAATCTGATGCTGGAGATTACCGAGTCCGTACTGGTGAAGTCCACAAGCGACATTATCGATATGATAGAGAGGATCCACCACACCGGAGTCACATTCTCAATGGATGATTTCGGCACAGGTTATTCCTCAATGAGTTATCTCAACGATATCCCCTTTGACGAAATAAAGATAGACAAGAGTTTCATCGACAATATGATGACGGATAAAAAGAATGCAAACTTCATCAGATCCATGATCGGTGCAGGTCACGACATGGGAATAGATGTGGTAGCGGAAGGCATTGAAAAGAGAGAGCAGCTTGAGCTGCTCAGAGAATACGGATGCGATCTGGTTCAGGGATTCTACTATTCGGAGCCGGTGGATGTGCAGACCATGCTTTCCATGATGAAGGACGGTCACGATGACACACCGAAGCTGAGGATAGTCGGATAGTATCATCATTTTTACTTCCTTGCAGTATGAATTGACAAAACACAGAGAGCGCGCAGCAGATGTCTGCGCGTTTTCTGTATACATTGGTGAATAATTATAAATTTCATTGCATAAATATTAATATTTTTATTGAAATCGAAAAATTCATATGCTATACTTTACCCATTATTAATCAAACAAAAGGGAGTCCCGCAGGGGCGGAAGAGCGACAGAAACTGTTCCGGGGCAGCGGGATGATTATACAGACGGAGGTAAGCAAAATGGCAAAGGAAAAAGTTGTTCTTGCATATTCAGGTGGACTTGATACATCAGTTATACTCACATGGCTGAAAGAAACTTATGACTATGACGTCATCGCATGCTGCGTAAATGTTGGTCAGGATGACAAGATGGAAGAGGTGGAGGAAAAGGCCATGGCAACCGGAGCTGTGAAGTGCTACACGGTTGACGTAAGGGAAAAGTATGTTACAGATTACATCTGGCCGACACTGAAGGCTGGTGCAGTATATGAGGATGACTACCTTCTGGGAACATCCATGGCGCGTCCTCTCATTGCAAAGGAACTGGTAAAGGTGGCACGCAAGGAAGGCGCAGTTGCCATCGCACACGGATGCACAGGAAAGGGCAACGATCAGGTTCGTTTTGAGTCCTCCATTCACGCGCTGGATCCTTCACTGAAGATCATAGCACCGTGGCGTACCTGGGATATGAAATCACGTGAGGATCTCATCAGGTACACAGAGGAGAAGAATATCCCGGTAGCAGCAACTCTGAAGAAGATTTACAGCCGTGACCAGAACCTCTGGCACATCAGTCACGAGGGCGGAAATCTGGAAAATCCGTGGAATATTCACGAGGACGATATCCACGTGATGAGCAAGACTCCGGAGCAGGCTCCGGACAAGCCGGTATACATCGATATCACATTTGACAAGGGCGTTCCTGTGGCACTGGACGGAAAGGACATGAATCCGGTTTCACTGCTGGAAGAGCTCAACCGCATCGGCGGCGAACACGGTGTGGGAACCATCGACATCGTTGAGAGCCGTCTCGTGGGAATGAAATCCCGCGGAGTTTATGAGACACCGGGAGGCACCATCCTGTTTGCGGCACACAAGGATCTTGAAAAACTGGTTCTGGACCGCGAGACTATCATGTTCAAGAATCAGGTTGCTATCAAATACGCACAGGTAGTGTACGACGGTCAGTGGTTCACACCGTTGAAGGATGCACTGGACGCATTTGTGGATTCCACACAGGATGTGGTAACCGGTGTGGTTAAGATGAAGCTCTACAAGGGCAGTGCAGTTCCTGCGGCTTCAAAGTCCAAGTATTCCATGTTCAACGAGAGCTTTGCCACATTTGAAGAGGATGATGTTTACGATCAGAGTGATGCAGAAGGCTTCATAAACCTCTTCTCATTGCCGATGAAGATCCGTGCGATCAACTTCAAAGAGAACGGAATCCCTTCAAAGTACACAGCAGACTGATAAGATTCGGTCAATTCTGCCGGGGGCTGTTAATCAGCTTCCGGCTTTTTGATAATATTAGTAAAAAAATACGGCAAATGTAGTAAAATATAGTAATAGCATGATTTAACAGGAGGAGATTATGTCAGAAAAATTGTGGGGTGGCAGATTCGCAAAGAGCGAGAGCAAGTCTGCCGATGAGTTCAACGCTTCTATTGAATTCGACCAGAAGATGTACAGAGAGGATATCGCAGGCAGCAGAGCCCATGCGGCCATGCTTGCAAAGCAGGGTATAATCAGCCCGGAGGACGCCGCTGCCATCGACGAGGGTCTGGCCGGAATCCTTCAGGATATCGAGGATGGGAAGATCGAGTTTACCATTGAGAATGAAGATATTCACATGAATATCGAAAGCATCCTGACACAGCGGATAGGAGAGCCGGGAAAGAGGCTTCACACCGCCAGGAGCAGAAACGATCAGGTGGCTGTGGACTTCCGCCTCTGGACAAAGAAGGCAGTTGAAGGCCGTCTGGCTGATCTGAACCGCCTGCTGAATTCCATCTACGAGATAGCAGAAGCCAACAAGGAAGTCATCATGCCGGGTTACACGCACCTTCAGAGGGCGCAGCCGGTGACATTTGCATACCATATGATGGCATATTTCCAGATGTTCAAGAGGGATCACAGTCGTTTCGAAGACTGCCTGGAAAGAATGGATCTGCTCCCTCTGGGAGTCGGAGCGCTGGCAGGCACCACATATGAAACTGACAGAAGATTTCTCGCTGAAAAACTGGGATTTGCAGGCATTACTGAAAACGGCATGGATTCGGTGAGCGACAGGGATTTCGCCCTTGAGTTTCTGAGCGATGTTTCCATTTGTATGATGCATCTCTCCAGATTCTGTGAAGAGCTGATTCTCTGGAGTTCCACTGAATTCGGATTCGTAGAGATCGACGATGCCTACAGCACCGGATCCAGCATCATGCCACAGAAGAAGAATCCTGACATGGCAGAGCTCATCAGGGGCAAGACCGGCAGAGTGTACGGGGACATGATGACCCTTTTCACGATAATGAAGAGCCTGCCGCTGGCATATAACAAGGATATGCAGGAAGACAAACCTCCTGTGTTTGACGCTTCCGAGCAGCTGTCCTCCTGTATTAATATTTTTGCGGACATGCTGGACACTCTTACGGTGAATGCGGACCGGATGGCCACTGCCACAAAGTACGGGTTCATGAATGCAACAGATGCAGCGGATTATCTCGTGTCAAAGGGACTCCCGTTCAGGGAATGCCATGCCATCATCGGAGAACTGGTGCTTTACTGCATCAGCCACGGCAAGGCAATAGAGGAGCTGACTGTGGAGCAGCTTCAGGATTTTGCGCCGCAGTTCGGGCCGGACGTGTATCAGCATATCGATCCGAGAGCATGTATAAAGGCAAAGGTTTCCGAAGGCTCCACTTCGTTTGACAGCGTCAACAGGATGCTGGGAGCTGCGAAGGAGTATCTGGATAAACAGAAATAGCAGAGGAATTGTGTATGTATAATGTAGAAGAGACTTTCAAGAAGCTGAATGAAATAGTGGAAAAAGCGGGCAAGGGCAAGGTGGAAAGAGATGTGCCCATGGACAAGTTCACCACATTTCGCATCGGTGGTCCCGCGGATCTGATGATCACACTGGAAACGGAGGAATCCCTGGCTGAGGTGCTCTCTTATCTTCAGAGCGGGGAAGTGCCGTATTTCCTTTTGGGAAAGGGGTCAAATCTTCTGGTGAAGGATAACGGATACAGGGGCGTGGTGCTGAAGCTGGCCGGATCTTTCGGTCAGGTAGGCGTGGTGGACAGCACGCTCACTGCCGGCGGAGCTGTGCTGATGTCATCGGCAGCAACTGCAGCTGCGGGAGCATCTCTGTCCGGACTGGAATTTGCCTCCGGAATTCCCGGAAGTATAGGCGGCGGAGTGTTTATGAATGCGGGAGCATATGACGGGGATATCGCTAAAGTGATCCGGTCCGCAAGAATCATGAACAGAGACGGTTCCGTTGAGGAACTGGACAGGGAAGGCCTCGGTCTCTCTTACCGTCACAGCAATCTCATGGAGAACGGAGGGATAGTTCTCTCTGCTCAGTTTGAACTGGAAGAGGGAGACAGAGCTGCTATCCTGGCGAAGATGAAGGATCTGAACGGCAGACGCAGAGAAAAACAGCCGCTGGATTTTCCAAGTGCTGGGAGCACCTTTAAGCGCCCGGAGGGAAATTTCGCAGGCAAGCTCATACAGGAAGCGGGTTGCTCGGATCTGGCAGTGGGAGGAGCAAAGGTTTCCCCTAAGCATGCGGGCTTCGTGATCAATTTCGACAATGCCACTGCAAAGGATGTTATGGACCTCATCGAGCTGGTAAAGGTGAGAGTTAAAGACCACTCCGGCGTAGAACTGGAGCCGGAAGTCAGGATAATAGGAGAATAGGATAAATGGAAGTGATCATTGTCACGGGGTTGTCGGGTGCCGGAAAGAGCAATACCATGAACTATCTCGAGGACATGGGGTATTATTGTATCGATAACATGCCGCCGGCGCTCATAGATGCGTTTATTAATCTGGAAGAACAGAACAAGATAAACCTTGAAAAGGCTGCTTTTGTAGTGGACATCAGGGGAGGCAAGTTCTTTGACGATCTGATCCACGTGCTGGACGAGCTGGGAAAGGTGGGAAAGGAAGTAAAGGTCCTTTTCCTGGAGGCTTCGGAAGAGGCTCTTATCAGGAGGTTCAAGGAAACACGCAGAAATCATCCTCTCGGAGAGGGCCGCACCACTCAGGAGGCTATACGTACCGAAGTGAGGGAACTGCGTGATATCCGCAGCAGAGCGGACTATATAATCGATACGACCAATCTCAAGCCGGCCCAGCTTCAGCGCATACTGAACGGCATAGTCATGGGTGGTGAAGGGGACGGAAATAACGGTTTTGCGGTTCTGGTGCAGTCCTTCGGATATAAGCACGGGATGCCGCCTGATACTGATATAGTCTTCGACGTGAGATTTATACCGAATCCATTTTATTTCAAGAGCATGAAGAACCTGACCGGGAACAGTAAAAAGGTGCGTGAGTACGTGATGCGCTTTGATGAGACAAAAGAATTTATAAAGAAGCTGGAGGACCTCATCGAGTTCCTGGTTCCATATTACCAGAAACATGGAAAGAGCCATCTGACGCTGGCATTCGGATGCACCGGAGGTCAGCACCGGTCGGTGGCGATGGCAAACGAATTTTCGGATATCTTTAAAAAGAAGGGAATTGAAGTTACCACCGTTCATCGTGATGTTGA
>JAIKWW010000094.1 GCA_024684465.1 Clostridia bacterium
AATATATGTTTTTGTATAACTTATTGGAATTTCAACGTTTTTAGGATCATATTTCCAGATGTTTCACGTGAAACATTTTTGATAAAATTAAGAATTTCGGAATGCAGTAATTAGAACGAATCAGGGATTTCGACAATAATATGGAGATTTCTTCACACTGGGAATGTAGAAAAACATAAATAATTAGGATATAATTATTGAAAACGTATTATTATGTATGAATTTATTTAAAGGAGTCTATCTTGGGAAAGACAATTTCTATATTTAATCAAAAGGGCGGAGTCGGTAAGACAACGACCAACATTAATCTGGGAGCATGCCTGGCGATCAAGGGCAAGAAGGTTCTGGTCCTTGACATTGACCCCCAGGGTAATACCACCAGCGGCCTTGGAATTTCAAAGCGCGGGCTCAGAAATACTATGTACGAGGTCCTTATAATAGATGGTTACGATCCGAGAAATGCAATCAGGAAAACATCGGTTGAAGGTCTTGATATCATTCCTGCAAG
This sequence comes from Clostridia bacterium, assembly GCA_024684465.1. Lineage (GTDB taxonomy): Bacteria > Bacillota > Clostridia > Peptostreptococcales > Anaerovoracaceae > JAIKWW01. Next base: position 509 of record JAIKWW010000094.1, read on the forward strand.
TGTAGAACTGGCAGGCGCTGAAGTTGAGATGGTACAGCTTGAAGGCCGGGAAAAGAGACTGAAGAGAGCAATTGATACGATAAAGGACTCATATGATTTTATTTTTATCGATTGTCCGCCTTCTCTCGGACTGCTGACGATCAACTCTCTCACAGCTGTAGACAGTGTTCTGATCCCTATCCAGTGTGAGTTCTATGCTCTGGAAGGTGTAAGTCAGCTGATGAGCACTATTGAGCTGGTCAAGAAAAATATGAATAAGAATCTGGAGATAGAGGGTGTAATCCTCAGCATGTTTGACGGAAGAACAAACCTTTCCATCCAGGTTGTAGAGGAAGTTAAGAAATACTTTAAGAGTAAGGTTTATTCCACGGTTATTCCGAGAAATGTAAGACTTGCTGAAGCTCCTTCATATGGACTCAGCATTGTGGAATACGATGCAAAGTCAACAGGTGCCAAAGCCTATATGGAATTCGCTGATGAGTTCTTTGAGAGACAGGCATCAAATGCTAAGAAGAAAAGAAAAAGGAGCTAGTGATGTCTGAAAAGAAGAAAGGCCTTGGCAGAGGACTCCAATCGTTATTTGCCGATACGGCAGTTAATGAGGAAATGCCGGTTAATCCACAAAGCACAGAGGAAGTTGCTTTTGAGGTATCCCCTGACAGTGTAAGCTACATCAATCTGAACAATATAAAACCAAATGCTTCGCAGCCGAGAAAGACTTTTGACCCTGAAAGCATAAAAGATCTGGCTGATTCCATCAGGGAGCATGGAATGATCCAGCCTATAATCGTCAGACCGTCTGAGAACGGATTTGAGATCGTGGCAGGTGAGAGAAGATGGCGAGCAGCGAGAGAAGCAGGTCTGAAATCAGTACCGGCTCTCATCAGAGAATTAAACGACAGGGAAAACATGCTCATTGCTCTCATCGAGAATATGCAGCGTGAGGATCTGAATCCTATTGAAGAAGCATTTGCTTTCAGGGAGATGATGACCAGGTACGGTCTGACTCAGGATGAGGTATCCAAGAGTGTAGGAAAATCCCGTCCATATATTTCAAATTCAATGAGACTTCTGAAATTACCTGAGATCGTAAGAAAGATGGTAGCCGAAGGCAGACTTTCCGGAGGTCATGCAAAGATGATCGCAGGCGTTGAATCCGAGGAAATGCAGATCAGGCTGGCAGAGATATCATGTGACGGTCAGATGTCAGTCAGAGCTCTGGAGGCAATGATCGCAAATGCTCAGACTCCGGACGAACCGAAGAAGAACAAGAAAAAGGCAAAGGATCCTGAACTTAAATCCATAGAGTCGGATCTGAAGGAAATCTTCGGTACAAAGGTAAATGTGTCTACAAAGAACGGAAAGAAGGGCAAGATCGAAATATCATTCTATTCACATGATGATTTTGACAGAATACTCGGGTTCCTGAAGCAGATACAGAACTAAATAGAAATGAAACGATGTCGCCGGTCTCCGGATGGGACTCAGATAATCAGACAGAATCTGATGAAGAGTTCAGCCAGGAGACCGGCGGTTTTTATATGTGATTATAAGGGCATTGTAAGGGAAGACAGGAAAGAAAGGATAAGGATACCGACAATATAGATTTGGATACAGGCTCCAGGTATTCAGACAATAATGAAAGTATAGAGAGACCTGAGTATAAAATCTGAGTAAAAAAACAGCATGGACAGATAGTAAAAGTGATAAGGAAGCAGGATTCCATAAATGAGGAGAAAACTGCGCCGTAACCTGGAACGATGAAGACAGGCGCTGATGTAAGTTATAACAGAGCAGCTAAAGGCCGGGTATAGTTAAGGGGCTCTGGGTCGATAAAGCAATGAATGTATCTGAGATTAAAAGTGTATTGTTGAACAGCAAGAAGAATAGAGATGAAAATACCGGAAAAAAAATTAAGAAGAATAGGGGAAAGATTATACAGGAATAAAGGAAAAGAAGCTAAATGGGGAGCATTCGCAGACGACTTCAGAGAATCAATTAATTGACAGATACAAATAAGTAATGACTAATTCGGAGTAAGAGAATAAAATAATAGAGTGAAAAAAGCAGCCAGAATGAGAACAGAGCAAACGGAATATACAGAAGGTAACATAAAGAAACAAGCTACGGATGATTGGAAGGGAAGTCAAAAATAGCAGATAGTCAATGGACGAAGCGACTGTGATATCAAAGACTGCAGCCGGAGCATACTGAAGTGAATGAATTAGTAATACATTAAGACAGGAGATACAAAATGGAAAACAACAATGGGTATATCAACAGAGTTAAGAGCGGTTATGCCGTGACTTCAGCATGTAAGGGCTGCGGAACCTGTGTAGACATGTGTCCCACAGGGGCAATGAATATCAGCAGAAAACCCTCTTATATCGATCAGGAAATCTGTGCGAAATGCGGAGCATGCTATGAGGTCTGCGACCACGATGCGATAGTAAAAATCGGTTAAGATAGTAAAATGGAACCTGGACAACGTTCTGTAGGTCAGGGAGAATATATAAAAACGGTTAAGCTCACCCCGGATAAGACGTCATATGACAGGGTGTGACTAATCGGCTGAAGTCATAAAACATAACAAAATGGGTATATTTTCACGTGAAAATATATCCATTTTTCGTTCCTAAACTAATTAAATGCAAGCGTATAATTGGGCAGTATGATAAATCCTAGACAAATAATATGATACGCCAAAAGCCTTATATATCAACGATTTTGGGGTTTGTGAAATTGAAAAAAGGGTATTTACTTCATCAAAAACTCAGTCTATGATATAGGAGGTTGGTAAAGATATTGACGTTAAAGGGCACATAGAATGTAACGTCGGCTTGTTTTTAAGGATTTAAAGGAATTATGAACGTTATTATGACTAATCTTATTTGTTAGGAGTTTGACGATTTACCAACTTCGTTAAAGAAAGGAATGGTTAATAATTATGAAAAGAGCTGATTTTTCCAAAGCTGCAGAGTTCTGGTCCGAAAGAGAGACTGAGAGAAAAAAGATGCCAAAGGAAAAATGCCGCGAGAGATTCGAGGAGTACGTGAGCAACAAGCACGTATGCGCTCTTGGAACCGGTTTTGATGATTTTGTACGCTGCACTCCGCTAGAATATAAGTACAAGGATGGCATCGTGTATATCGTTACTGAAGGTGGTTTCAAGTTCAGAGGTCTCAGCGAGAACAAGAGAGTATCCATGGCCGTATTTGATCAGGACGTAGATATGAACAATCTGAAGTCCGTTCAGGTATATGGCTATGCTGATGTATATGACAATACAGAGCCTGAGTTTGCTGAAGGTATCGACAAGATCGGTTACAAGATGGAAGCATTCCAGAATCTGGAGCATCCTATGTACATGCTTCAGATCAAGCCTATCGATGCTGATATGCTCTTCTCCAGCTTTAAAGAAGAAGGCTATGACGCCAAGCAGCATATTGAATTAAATTAATTATATATAAATACAGACAGCGGCAATCATAGAATTGTCGCTGTTTTTTATTATGCAAATGGGCAAAACAATTGATGAAAAGCTCTATATCCTGGAATATTTCAAGTAAGAGTAAAAGATCGGAAACAAGATGTCAGAGCATATTTAGAATTATCTTTGAACTAAAAAAACGAATTCCGGGCAGCAAATATGCAGAAAGACAAAGCAGACGGAATCCGGAAAGCAGTGAATCTATACGGTATAAAAAACGGATGATAAAACACATAGAAGGATAGGTTGAGCAATCTGGGGGTATAATAGATATAATGATTATCAGCCTTAAGTTAGTACTTCATGCTGAGAAAGGAAATTAAGAACAACAGACGTCAAGCAGTATAGGAGATAATTGGAGGAAACATGAAGGATTTTTTGAATCTTGCTGAAGAAAGATATTCCGTCAGGAAATTTACGGATGAGCAGATAAGGGAGGAGGACCTGGCAAGGATAATAGCAGCGGCGAATCTGGCTCCCACGGCTCATAACTATCAGCCGCAAAAAGTATATGTGGTACAGAGTCAGGAGGGCCTGGAGAAGCTTCAGCAGCTGACTCACTGCACCTACGGGGCAAGGACCATACTGATAATAGGTTACGATAAGGAGAAGGAATGGAAGAGCCCTATAGAGCCGGGATACAGATCAGGTGTACAGGATGCCAGCATCGTTGCAACGCATATAATGCTGGAGGCATGGGATCTGGGAATCGGTTCTTGCTGGGTTGATTATTTTAAAGTGAAGGATACGGCAGCTGCTTTTGAACTTCCGGATAATATAGAACCGGTTCTGCTGATGCCGATCGGTTATCCTGCACAGGATTCAAAACCGGGTCCGATGCATAAGGCCTATCCGGAGCAGAACACCTTTGTGGAGATAATCTAGTTAAAATAGATACCCATCGTCAAAAAACGATGTCAGAAAGGATGCAGGAGCCTTAAAGACCGCAATATCAATACCGTACATCGATTAGCGATAGACGATTTGAAGTGATAATGAAGATGCTCCCGGCATAAAAAGCACGCAGGAACGGAGTATTGGTATGACGTATTATTACCTGATCTTCGGATCCGGAGATCGAAAAAAGCAGGCGGATATCGTAAAAAAGTCTGTATCCGATAATTCATAATACACGTCGTATTAAAGAATGAATGAAGTAAAAAACGCTGCTGTACTGTCATGAAACCTGATACAAGTTGCATGGAACGGTACAGCAGCGTTTTATATTGCAATTGAAGAAAACTAAAGCGGCAGCGGTTCGGTGATGAGGGAGATCAAAAGTGTGCCGAACTGACGGAGATGAGATTCCAGTCTTCCCGGGAAATATGTGATAAGGTTCTCCAGTGTGTCATATTCGGTATTCATAAACATGCCATGGTCGCCCACATCATCTCTGTATGTCTCGTAGTAGCCGATGTATTCCCATTTTTCCACGTCGCCTTTAACAAACCAGTTTGTGGCTTCGAAGTAGACTATCTGTATGCCACGTCTGAGGAAGCCCGCATGGTCGCTTGCAAAGATGGTCATAGGAGAGGGTACCTTGAAATTGGATGGAGATGGGTTTTCCTTAGTCCATGGATTTGAATAGAAAGTATCCGGCTCAACTGCAGGTCCTGTTCCATGCTGGTTGAAATATCCGTCAAGATCTCCCGTACGCCAGGTTTTAAAGCCCAGGGTTTCTGCTCTGTCCATGGCCAGTTCGTAGGCTTCCGTGAGGAATGTATTATTTTCATCATCGCAGTTGCCGCCGTAGATGTTGCAGTAGTCGCCAAAGGCAAGGGCATCCATATTGATCATATAAAGAGTGGAAGCCACTTCTTCCTCTGTCATGTTTGAGGAATAGTATTTGCTGCCGTAGAGACCGTATTCCTCTCCGTCAAAGAATATGAATTTCAGGTCATATTCAGGTTCAAAGCTGCTGAGTGTGCAGGCGGCCGCCAGGAGCAGAGCTGCGCCGGTTCCGTTATCGCCGATGCCGTCACCGTCATGATGAGCGCCTATGATAATCTGTTTTGTGGAATTTTTTCCGGGAACGGACAGAATTACATTAGTTCCTGTAAATTCATGGTCGTCATACGTCTCTGTAAAGTCCTGACGGGTGATCCGGCTGTCGGAGTAACCGGCAGACCGGAGTTCCTCCACTATCCAGAGAATCATTGCCTCATGGGAATTGCCTTCCCGTGCGGTCTCGATCATATCTCTGTCTGTGAATTCGGTACCTATCTTGTGAACGTAGGATAGTGCCTTCTGATATATATCATCAAAGTATTTTTTATCCATTTTATGCCTCCATTGTATATGTAATAAAGAATAACAGATAGCGGAAATATGTGCCATGAAAAAAATTTAAAAATGTTTGCAACTTTTTGCCGGTGCCGGTTGTTATACAAGTGTATGGGTTGCGCGGGAAAAGAAAGCTTGAGGCCGCGGAATATAAGATGATGAATATGCAGATTGCAGATTGCAGACAGCAGATGGTGAAGCAGATTGGAGGTTAGAATAAAGTAAAATAGAAAAGGGTGGAAACAACAAATAGTAAGTGAGAAAATACAAGAGGATATGAAGAAATATGTCAAGAATGGGCTGATATCAGGATTTGAAAAATAAACCATGACAGACATTGATAAAGACTGCGGGAAATGTATGTGAAAAGTAATGAAGATTACTGAAGAATTATACTGAATTAACTGAAGAAAACAGATTATGGTCAAAGTGCAGATTATACACGGAGAATAGAGAAAATGCAGATTAGACTGATCACGGAGTCGAACTGAAGAACTAAAGGAGAAGTAGTAATGCTTAAAAAGAAGATTGTTGCAGGGTTATTAGCCGGAGTTATGGTGATGACAATGGGAGCCGGAAGTACATTTGCGGAAACAGAGGACGGGTTCTGGACGGATACAGGAATAACGGATATCGTTAATCCAAATGGGAATGTAGAAGAATCGGAAAACCCGGAATCGCTGATCCTGCCATCGCCTGTACCGGTTTCAGGGGATCTTGTCAATCCGAAAAAGGTGGAAAAAGGAGTGACGGTTATGGGCAAGGCGTTGGATCTGCAGGCGGTGGGTCCTGATGTCTATGCAAAGAATGGAAATCTGATGATTCCGCTCAGGGCAGTAGCGGAGGCTCTGGGATACAAGGTGGAATGGGATAATGAGGACAGATCTGCAGAATTGACTAACGAGCAGTTCGGAATGAAGATCTATATCGGAAAGGACAGCTATGCAAGATATACCACGGTGTTGGATGCAGTGGGGATGACGGCGCCGCAGAGCTTTGGAGCTGCTCCGGAACTTGTAAATTCAGTCACATTTGTACCTGCGAAGGCATTTGAGCTGCTGTATTATGTGGTTGAGGAGAACAGCTCCGATATGGGAGTAAGAATCTCTGAGTTTCCGATAGATAACATAGGAAACGGAGTGGAATTGCCGAGCCCGATAGAGGAATTTGAGACGCAGGCTGAGGCTGAGGGTGCAAGCTGCCAGTCGCCGGTTATTCCGGAGTCTCTCAGGGACAGAGAAGTGGAAGGGTACAGAGTGATCGACGGGTCCATGTTTCAGGTGGACTACAAGGACGGATCGTACTTCAGGATGGACAGCAAAGATCCTCAGGTTCAGGAAATAATGGATATAAGCGGCGACTACAACAGATATGCTTCAACAGAAGATATGAATCTTGATATTATCGTTGATGACGTAGCTGTAAAGGGCCAGGTCAGGGGAAGTGAAAAGGGAAAGGTAAAGGTTGCTGTCTGGGTTGATGGTTTACATGCCTATTGCATTTCATACGGTGAAGAGGTTGATTTAAGAAATGCTGAAGGTGACGTTTCATCCGTATATTAATGATCGGCCAAAGGGGAAATACCCGATAATCAGATACAGTATAAGTGAATGATCGGTTCGGGAATTTTTCGGGCTGTATTCGTTGAAGAATTGGGAAATCGAAAAAATGTTTCACGTGAAACACTATACAATTTATTAAGAAAAAGAGGAGGATATGATGAACGAAAAACTAAAGAAAAGAGGAAGAAAGATTCTTGCACTGACCGTGAGTGCAGCGATGTCGGTTCCAATGATCTATGCTCCGGTGTCCTTTGCAGAAAATCAGGAGACTATGAACTACTCGGAAATGACGCCTGATGAGACACAGATAAACGCAGACCTTGGAAAGAGAGCGTTCCGCGATGTGAAACCGGGCGACTGGTTTGAGAAGGATGTCTACAATCTGCTTGATTCGGGAGTAGTGAACGGGTATGAGGATGGAACATATCATCCTTCTGCAGAGGTGTCCAGAAGTGAATTTCTGAAGATGCTGATCCTGCAGTCAGGGACTGATGTGAAGGCTGATGGCATTACTGCTGAGAAGAACATGAAAGACGTACCGGAGAGTCACTGGGCATATGATTATATCACATGGGCCATGGGCAAAGGTATTGTAAAGGGGTACAGCGAAGAAGAATTCCATCCGGCTGCGAGTATTACCAGAGAAGAGGCTGCGGTAATGCTGACCAGGTTCACCGGAGTTATGCAGTCTTCGAAGGATAATGGTGCAGGATACAGCAATTGCCTGGAGGTGTTTAAGGACAAGGATAAGGTCAGCTCATGGGCTGAGGCGGCCATGAGAGAAATGGTGAGCAGTGGCGTAATGAAAGGGTACGAGGATGGAACGCTGAGGCCTCAGGGTAAGCTGACAAGAGCGGAAACCGCAAAGCTGATGAATTCCGCGTATCTGTCCGGGGAAGTGCTGACTCCGCCTAAAGATCCGACAACTCCTGAAATCAACGATTCAGCAGCGTTTTCAGACAAGCTGATTACCCAGGTCTACAACAAGGAGAAAGGTAATTTCATGGTTTCTCCGTACAGTGCAAAGATCGCTATGGGAATGGCTGCAAACGGTGCAAAGGGAAGGACTCAGAGCGAGATCCTCAATGCGCTGAATATAGATGATCTGGATCAGTTCAACAAGACGATCAAGTCCCAGATGGCGGGCTACAAAGAGGCTTCCGAAGCGATAACGGTAGACGTGAACAATTCCATCTGGGCAAACACCAGTCGTGCACTGGATTTCTCATTCCTGCAGTCCTATAAAGATCTGGTGAAGGAGTATTATAACGGTGAGGCCGGACTGGTCAATGACAGCAATGCTCTGGATACTATCAACGGATGGATCAGTGATAAGACAAGAGGCAAGATCAAGGATTGTCTCCAAAATCCGGAGTTTTCGACTGCACTTGTGAACACACTGTATTTCAAAGCTCAGTGGCGTGAACCTTTTGACAAGATGAATACAGCAAAGGACGTGTTCACGCAGGCTGACGGATCGAAAAAAGAAACAGATTTCATGCGTAATACGGACTATTATCCGCATTACTTCGGCAGTGATGTGAAGATAGTGGAAATCCCTTACAGCAGCAGTACATACAAGAAGGATGAATACGGATTTGACGAAACAGACAAGACATTTGATCAGAACATCGGAATGTATATCATCCTTTCTGACAATCCTGTGCTTAACCCTGAGGAACTCCTGAACAAGACAGAGCTTCAGGGCGGCAAGGTTAAACTCTCAATGCCGAAATTTGAAGTGAAGTACAACACCAGCCTGGTGGATGATCTGAAGGCTATGGGTGTGGATCTGGGCTTCAAGGATCCGGGATGCTGGACACCGGCTGCGGATTTCTCCGCAATGACTGAAAATCTTCAGTTTATCGGCGATGTGATCCACAGCACATTTGTAAAAGTGAACGAAGAAGGTACCGAGGCTGCGGCTGCAACGGTGGTTGTGAATGTGGAAGCTACGATGTTTGAGCCTGTAATCCCTGAATTTAAAGCTGACAAGCCGTTTACCTTCGTTATTCGCGACAATAATACAAAAGAAATATTGTTTGCGGGAAGATACGCGGAAGTAGAGTAATGAGAATAATGACAGCATAACCTGATCCTGAGTCTGACAACGATAAAACGTGAAGCGCAGGATGAGGACCAGTCGTATATGGATCCGGCAGGAAACAGTAATATGCGGGTTGCCGGATCAGATAAAAAGGATGCATTTAGAAACTGATAATAATTATTAAGGTGCCTCTGCGGGAATGTCAAAATACTAGGAAGCGAAAATAGTATATAATGCAGATAGCAGTTGACGGGAACGTGGAGGTACTGTTTTGGAAAATGAGAGAGTGGAGAGGGTATTTGCCCTCTACGGAAAATTGATCATGAGTCTCGCATATACGTATCTTCACGATATGTCGGAGGCTGAGGATATCCTGCAGGATACTCTCGTGAAGTACATTCTCCGCAGGGAGGAGTTCAACGACAGCAGACACGAGAAACTCTGGCTTCTTCATGTGGCAGCGAATCTCTGCAGGAACAAACTGAAACAGAAGAAAAGGGTTATGGATGAACTGCCGGAGGATTTCCCGGGAGAAGGTATACCGGAGGATTCTCTGGATCTGATGAGGGCTGTCAGTGCTCTGCCTCTGAAATACAGAGAGGTGGTACATCTCTTCTACTATGACGACATGCCTGCTGCGGATATCGCGGGAGTGCTGGACAAGCCTGAATCCACTGTGCGAAGCCTGCTGAGAAGGGCCAGGCAGATGCTCAGGAAGACGCTGGAATAGCAGACGGAGGCATAAAATGGACAAATATAAAAAAGCGTTCGATAACATGAAGGTGTCTCCCGAAATTCTGGAGCGAGCGAGGCGGGAGGCTGCGAAAGCCGGAAATCCTGAGATGGCTGAGAAGGCTTCAAAGGATGAGGTCCGGTACCGGCCTGCTGAAATGACGAATGCAGCTGTCGGGAATGAAAAGGTCAAAAGCCTGGAAAGTGCCCGCAGGAAGAAGCGTAATATCTGGTCTCTGGGAGCTGCTGCTGCATGCTTTGCTCTGGTGGCTGCAGTCTGGGCGGCCGGTGGACTGCCGGTACTGAACACGCCGGTCAGCGAGGAGATCGGCAACATAAAGAGTATCCTCTCCGTGGAGGAGGAGCCGGAGAATGTCTATCTGGGAATTTCAGAAAACGGAGAAGCTGTGGTGAAGTACACAGACTCAGAAAAAAACAGCTCCGGGGCCAGGAGCTTGAACGGTACAGAATATATTCCGGGAAAAGCATCAGGAGGCAGCAGTCTGCAGGGCGCAGGCAGTACGAAAACGGAAGCGGGTACATCAGGCAAAAGCTTTGAGAGCGTAAACGATGCATTTTCCGGGGGAGATCAATCCGGTGATTCGGATAATACAAAATCTGCGGGAAATCATTCCGGAACTGAAAGTCCGGGAGAGGAACTGACCACTGAGGGGGAATCCGGAGACCAGGAATCAGAAATTTTCCAGGGACAGACTCTTTCCAGTGTTCCGGAAAGCGGTGAAGGCAGTGTGGTAATGACTTCAAAGCCGGGATCTGAAGGCAACGGGGCTTCTGACACGCCTACACCGGCTGCGGAGAATGGAAACAGCGGACTTCAGGGTATCAGCGACCTGACCGGGGCGGAAGCTGTGCTGGGATGTAAGCCGAAGATACCTTCAGCAATTCCTTCAGGTTTCAGTGTGGAGAATATCAATGTGATCAGTGGTAAACTCCTGAGCATCACATATGTAAAAGGCTCTGTGAGAGCCGAGTACCGCTGGGAGCGGGTGAGCGCAGATATAAGCGGAGATTACAATAATTACAGCTACAGCAGCGATCTGGTGAAGGGGTCGAGGAAATACGTGCTCCGGGGCGGCAGTGAGAACGATATAAGAAATATCACCTGCATCGGCGGCAGCGAAAGCTGCAGTTACGTGTTTGAGACACCGGTCAATATGACCACTGCCATGAAGTGGATCTCGGCACTTGATTAGCAGGATTCCGGCAAAACCGGCGCTGATTGCACCGAAAAAAATGAAAAAATAAAAGGCGGATATGCACGACGGGGACGGAAAAGGGCTCCGGTGCGTATCCGCTTTTTTTATCTGGTGACTGAATTGAGTCTAATAGAACAAAACGTGTTGATAAAAATGGCTGAATCCAATTGAACAAATGAATTCAGCCGTCTTTACCATATTATTCGATCATGTCGATACCCCGGGGTGAGCCCTGTTCGTCGGAGCCTGCTCCGGAATCTGCAGAATGGACAGACGCGTCCAGCTGCTTTTCGTATTTTTCGAGTCCGGCAGTATGAGATGAGCTGTCGTGCGGCTCGATCTCCGCCGATGAATCGGCACTGTTCCAGGCGGCGGCTTCCATTTCTGCATCGTACTGATGAGCAGCTTCTTCCGCCTCTGCCAGAATCTCGCTTATGTTGCCTTTGTGTCCGCCGGAAGACTTGTATTTATCCATGATGGACTGGATGTCGGAGTGCTCTTCAGTGACTGCATTTCGTCTGCTGCCGCGTCTGTCCGGGCCGGAGTAGGAGCCGCTGCCGCGTCTGTCGTCGCTTCTGCGGTCTCTGCTTCTGCGATCTCTTCCGGCACTTTCGTAGTAGCGTTTCTTGGCTTCGTACATCTTGTGGTCTGCAGCGGTGATCATTTCAGAAATGTTATGGTCGAATTCCCGCCACTCCACGCCGATGGAAACTGCGTAATTCGCTTCGGCAATGAGTCTGTTTATGTGGGCCACTCTCAGGTCGATGAGAGACATGGAGTGGTTTCTGGCAAAGATCATGAATTCGTCGCCGCCGATCCGGAAGACTTCGTCGTCCGGGAACACGGTCTTCAGGGTGTCAGCCACGTAGTGGAGCATCTCGTCGCCCTTGTCATGACCGTAGGTATTGTTCATCTCGTGGAGGCCGTTCACGTCTATAAAGATGCAGGCGAACGGCTGACCATCCGGGATATCCAGCTCTTCCAACGCATTTTTATAAGCGTTTCTGTTGAGAAGACCGGTGGTGAAGTCGATGGTTCCCATGTTCTTGATAAGTGCGTAGGCTTCGACACTGGTGGATACCATGGAGAAATCCGGCGCAACGGAACTGATATGGGAGAAGGCTTCGTATTTTCTGAGCTTCTTCTCAGGAATATGAGGATCGCTCACGATGAGAATACCCGTGAGGGTGTTTTCATTACCGCGAATAGGAACGCACATGAGGACGGTCCCCGGAATGTGGCGGAAAATAGGAGTCCTCTCGTAGTTCATGGAAACCACGGTGTAGGAGAATGTCTCAAATGCCCTGTCTTCCGTTTCGCTGTCGGAACCGGTGTCCTCCACGGAGGTGACTGCGGAAAATGCGGACCCTCCAAGATGTCTGCCGATCTTTATCTGTTCTGAAAGGTCGTCTGTGCGGTCATGGGTGTCCTTTTCCGGAAGATTGACCAGGATGTAGTCACCTGCCAGGAGATGTTCATAGAACTCAGGGTAACTGCTCCTGAGAGAAGTGCCCGTAATCTGCTTCTTTGCCTTCTTCTCAAAGTCCCCGTCGGTGGAATAGACGTTGCGGATCTTTCCGAACCTGACTATGAAGAAGGATGCGTGCTCGGTGGAATACTGTCCGGCCATAATCCCCAGGGCCTCATTGATCTTTTCCGGATTCATAGCCGCATTGGAAAGTGAGAAGCCGATGCGGTGCATGTATGAAAGGGAATCGGAGAAAGTCCTGGAAATGACGAGAGTCCGGTGTTCGATCATGATAATGATAATGAGAAATACGAACAGCGGGATCAGCATGATGATGAAAGACCGGATCAGAGCTGTGGAGACGTTGTCCACAAGAGTGAGACCCGCGTTATGTCTGATCATGGTGATGGCGTACCACTGTCCGAGAGCAAAGGATTTGCTGTAATAATCCCAGTCCTGTTCCGAATCTGCAAGCCGGAGAGTGGAAAGTTTACCCTGGCTTACAGCGGCAGGATCAAATGCAGTGAGCCTGCTTCCTGTGGTAAGGCTAGCCATGGCAGGATCGTCTCCGGTGTAAGTGGAGTAGATAACATGGTCATCCATTGCATTTATTATGAGTAGAAGTTTGTCGTCGGAGTAATCGTCTGAGTTTTTAAAGAAAGCGGTGAAATATCCCGGATCCAGGGAAAGATACAGCATCGCGGAAATCCTGTTATGGTCATAAACAGGTGCGAAGATCCTGATCACCTTGCCGGTGGAGGATTCTGATGAATCGATGACACTGGATACGTGATTGCCCAGAGGAGCTTCTTCCTCAAAGGAAACAGGAGTGTCCTCATAGTTGGAACCGTTATACCGGAGCAGTCTGCCGTCTTCATATACTATGCCGGAAGACACTACGGAATTGGGAGCACACAGGGAATTCAGCATTCCCATTATATCTGCGTAGCCGAAAGGTGTAGTGTCATTTTCTCCTGTGCTGAGCAGATCTGCGTAGAATCCCAGAGACTGCTGCTCCATATTAATATAACTTGAAAGGCTCTCAACTGCGTTCTTACAGCCGGAGGACATGGTGTCCTGAAGTGTCTTCGTAAGACTCCTGTCAATGGCTCTGGAGCACAGCAAGAAACCGATGACCATGATGATCACCAGTACAACGGTCGCAATCCCTATATAAATCTTACTATGAGCGATTTCCCTGTTGTAGTGTTCCATCTTCAACGTACTCCCACACAAAATGAACCTGCCTGAGCCGACTCAACAAAACGGCACATCCCTCAACCCCTCGTTACGGGAAAATGGCAGGTAAAAGTCCACATATAATATACATCTATACATCGGCAAAAGTCCCGTATAAATAAGAGAAAACACGGATTTGTAATATTTGCCGGAGATGAGTGGGATCAGGACCAGAGTTTCAATTTCCGGATAAAGAAGCCGGCAGTCCTGTATTTTATGCCTTCAAATGCGGAACTGACCTTCTTCAGCTCACTGCGGATGGGAATCTGCTGAGGGCAGTGACGTTCACAGAGTCCGCAGCCCGTACACCGGGAAGCTGAGGTTGGAGTTTTGCGGCACAGGGTGCACTGAATGTATTCCCAGAGGGCGGAGCGTTTTCCTCCCAGAGAGATCTTGTTGTAGGAACTGAAAGAAAGGGGGATATCCACTCCGTGGGGACATGGCATGCAGTAGCCGCAGCCTGTGCAGGGGATCTGCATCTCGCCGGCTATGGCATCCCGGACCTTCCGGATCACGGCATTGTCTTCATCGGTGAACTCCCATTCCCGCACTTCGTCGGCGATGCGGAGATTTTCCCTGAGCATTTCCTCAGAGTTCATGCCGGACAGGACGCAGGTGATCTCAGGCTGCTGCCAGAGCCAGCGGAGACCCCATTCGGCATAACTGCGGCCCCTGCCTGAATCATCAAAGGCGGCCCGGGCAGCAGGTGGCAGGCCGTTGACCAGCTTGCCGCCCCGGAGGGGTTCCATTATTATCACCGGAAGTCCCTTTGAATGGGCGTACTCCAGCCCGGCACGTCCAGCCTGGCTGTGTTCGTCCACATAATTGTACTGGATCATGCAGAAATCCCAGTCATAGGCATCCAGAAGAGGTTTGAAATTTTCGGTGCTCCCGTGATAGGAGAAGCCGATGTTCTTAATCTGACCGGAAGCCTTCTTCTCTCGGATCCACTCCCGGAAACCCAGTTCTTCCAGGTGCTGCCAGCGTTCGGCGTCGTTGAGCATGTGCATGAGGTAATAGTCGATATGATCCGTGCGAAGCCGCTTCAGCTGTGTTTCGAAATACTTGTCTGCAGCGCTTACGGATTTGCACAGGTACTGGGGCAGTTTGGTGGCGATCCTGATCCTGTCCCTTATGCCGGTACGTTCGAAGATCTCTCCGAGAGCTGACTCGCTGTCGCCGTATATGTAGGCAGTGTCGAAATAGTTCACGCCGGCCTCCACTGCAGCCAGTATTTCCTTCTGGGCTTTATCCCGGTCCACCATCCCGGCTCTCTTTGTGAATCTCATACAGCCGAAGCCGAGAAGTGATACGGGCTCGCCGTTTTTATCTTTTCTGTATTGCATGACCCTTCTCCTTTTCGGAATCTGAGCAGTCCGGCTATTCCCTTCCGCTCAGCACCTTTTCCATCCCCTCGTGAACCAGAGCATCCGCCCGGTTGTTCATTCTGGTGGCGTACAGGAAATCGTCGTAGGTAAACCCGCTGCCATTGTATGAAGTGAACTTTTCGTAGAGTTTTTTTCCTTCGGCAGTTCCCGGACCGATCTTTTCCGGGTTCACGTGGCCCTTGACCTTGTAAAAGCTGATGCTGTGACCGTGATTTTCGATCAGATCCAGCAGCTGCTCCCAGAGATCCCGATTTTCCACGGGTTTCTTCTGGGAGTTTATCCAGCCGTTCTTTCTCCAGCTCACGTACCACTTCTTGCGGAAACAGTCCATGAGATAGGAGCTGTCGGAGTAGGCGTGAATGGTGAGATTGTCCCGGTTCAGCGCAGACAGCGCCTGTATGAGTGCAGTCATCTCCATCCTGTTGTTGGTGGTATTGAGTTCTCCGCCGCAGAGCTCCTTGCGGGCAGTTCCGTACTCCAGGATCGCACCCCATCCACCCGTATTATTTTCAGACTGATTGCCGGCGCAGCCGCCGTCGGTATGTATTTTCAGAATTGCCATAAACCCTCACATTCTGCGGTTTCCGGGCTGTCGAACCAGACCCGTTTCATTGTAAAATTATATTAAACCTTGCGTAATAATGCCGTAATGCTGTTGTAACATCCTCCCGATATACTAAACGTAACCGGATACGTAATAATATACACCGAATCCGGCTGTTCATGTAAAAAAATAATAATTCCCCGGCAGGCTGGGGAACTTTATTAATAACGCTTTATTTTCAGTGAAAGGGGAAACCAAAGTGAGAAAGCGCGGGCTTATTATGATCATGGTTGTCCTGATGGCTATGGTGGGCATGACTGTGCCTGCTTTTGCTGCGTCCGGACTCACCGATGATCCGTATATTTCCGTCATCAGTCCCGGAAACAACCAGGTGATGACTTCCGGAAATGTACTGGTCTCGGTAAAGATGACCGTTCCGAGAACAATAGAAATGAGTTTTTACGAAGTTAAGGGAAATGATGAGGACAACATGAAGCTCATCACTTCAGAGGTATATTCATCCACGAAGAACCTGAGCTACTACACGAGACAGCTCACGGATCTGGATACAGGAGTTTACTGTCTGAACATTTCCACACTGAATCCAGCCGGCGAATCAATTTACGCTACAGAGGTATATATCAAGGTGCAGAAAAAGGCATCGAGCTCGTTCCAGATCAATGTGTTCAATTCAAAGGGAACGACGAGCTCCTTCTGGTCTGCTCTGCTTAACAGGCTGCTCAACTGATGACCGGGTGAGCAGGTGACCGGATGAGTTAAATTAATATGAACACCACGAAAACAACCACAATCGAAAAGATAAAGAACATAATGATAGCAGTACTGCTCGTGACAGCAGTACTGCTGTTGTCTTTTTTTTGGCGCACCAGTTCCATCGGCGGGAGCATCGTAAATATCTCCCGTACCCTGGTGCAGAGTGACAGCAGTTACATGCCCCAGACCATGGACCTGATCATGCCGGAATACATCCGGGTGGGCCTGGGCTCAGGATCCTATGTCATGTGTGACACCAGTGTGTCCATGGACAGGCTGGACTTCGATCAGGGTCACGACAGCGAGACACTCTACACAGAACTGCTCGCGATCCTGAGGGATTATCTGGAGCAGGAGGATGTGACCACCGAAGAGATCGAGGGAGAGCAGTACGATACGGTGATGTCATACTCCACGGTGTCAGCAGTGTTCAGTTTTGAGCTGCCTTACGCCGAATTCCTGAAAAACAACGGGCTCCCGGTTCCGCAGAACGGAGCATCGGTGGATACTATGACCAGGATCACATTCTCCCCCTTCAGCAGTGAGAATGTATTTGTATACGACGGAGACAACGGCAAGTACTACCGCATAACCACGGGAAACGCGGAGTTTGCAAAGGAAGAGGCAAACATCCTGTCCGCTCTCATAGGTTCGCTGAATGCAGTAGCACATTCGAACTATTACACCATTCAGAACGTGGCAGGCGTTGACAACGACACCCTGATCCCGATCTACATGGTGACCGGTCTCACGGACGAGACCTTCAGACCGGCATTTTCCATCGAGGATTCATCGGATGTGGAATATATGGAAAATCTGTTCTTCAGCGGCGGCATGGACTTCGTCCGCAGGATCACCGAGAACAGAGGCTCCCTGATGTACGTTCAGGGCTACAGCGAGAAGGTGCTCCAGCTCAGCGCCGGCGGGAGGATCAGCTACCGCGAGGAGTTCGACCAGTCCGGATACGAGGAGCAGAATCTGTACGAGTCCATTTCGGACGCGGTTCAGTACGTCTCCAATCACGGCGGCTGGAGAGAGATCGTGTCGGGTGGCATGGAACCTTACCTGGCGAGAGTAGAAAAGATCAAGGCGGAAACAGGCAACTACACCGGCTACAACGTGGTATTCGGTCTGAAGATGGACGGCATCCCGGTGGAGTACGGCTCAGGGGATCCGATCAGCGTCCGTCTGCTGGGCTCCCAGGTGGTTTCCTACGAAAGGGAGATCGTGCTGACGGACAAAGGCGAATCCGGTTCCACGGGAGAGGATAATCTCTGGCAGGCGATGGCTCCGATGGATATCATTACTAATAATTATGAAATGATGTACGGAGAGATGACAGCGGCGGCAAAGGAGGCAAATATCAATGAAGCAGGTGCCGGCGGCGCTGCCGTAGAAAACGGTGAGACAGCAGTGACTTCCACGACTGCGGCCCCGGAAAAGGACCCGAAGAACCAGGAGCCTCCGGGGGGAGCAGGGCAGCTGGAAAACTTCGACTACGTGGCTGCCAACGTGAACCGGGTGGATCTTTGCATGTACAAAGGTGACGGCGATGAATCACTGAAACCGTGCTGGCTCATACTGGCAGGTGACTGCCGCTTCGTCTTCGACGCGAAGACCGGAGAAAGGGTAAACACGGAAACCTCAGCGGATACGGAGGCATGATATGGACTGGAGTAAAGCGAAGAATATAATCATTGTGGCGCTCCTGCTCATGGACGTGTTTCTGGGAGGCATGTACATCAATCAGCTGGGCGGAAACAGCCGTAACAATGAAGAAGTCAGAGAGTACATTTCCAACATCCTGGATGAGCGGGGCGTGGAGATAAAATGTGACATGCCTGATAAGCCCCGGAGCATGAGATCCCTCAGTGTCAGATACAACAACATGGAAACTTCCGATGTGCAGAAGCAGATAGAAGCGGCTATTCCGACGGATGAGAACCACAGAGACGAGGACGCTTACCGCAAGGCGGCTGACACTTTTCTGAACTCCTGCGATCTTGACGGAAAGGACGCAGTGTTCAAGGAAATCCGGGAAGATAAGGATCAGAACCGCGTCATCGTATCTTACAAGAACATGTACGGTGATCTGCCGCTGGAACAGTGCAGCATGAGCGTTGAATTCACGGATGGAGTGATCACCGGATTTAAACGCCACTGGATGCAGCCGGTGGAGGAGGGCAGCACGGAGACGGAAGTCACGGACCCGATGCAGGCTGTTCTTTCCCTGACGGGAGAGGGAGGCGAAGCCGACCATTATTCCATCGAAGACATAACTCTGGTATACTGGGTGTCGCCGCTGGCGGAGAATCAGGACGTGCTCTACGACACTGCGTTCCCTGCATGGAGGATCACCTACAACGGCGGCAAAATCAGATTTATTTCTACAATAGAGCAATAAGAAAACACTTTTACGTCACGGAAGCTTCACACAGGAGCGTTATAACTAATGATGAAAGAGGGCAGTAGTCCTCTGGACAGGAGGAAACATGGAACTTGGGTTCTGTTCTTTCGCCAGCGGAAGCAGCGGAAACTGTTATCTGATAAAGAGCAGGGAAGCTGCCATCCTGATAGATGCGGGAATAACCACCAAAAGAATACACCGGTCTCTGGAGGAAGTGGGCGTGGACAGAAGCGAGATCCGCGGGATATTCGTAACCCATGAGCATTCAGATCACGTGAAGGGCATTAAGGTACTGACGAAGCAGAATCCCGACTGGGATGTCATCGCCAGCCCCGGAACAGCCACGGCCATCGCAGCTGATGTGTACGATCCGAAGAGGATCGGCATGCTGGAGGCGGGTCATGACATGAAGATCGCAGACATGACCGTGAGATCTCTGAGGGTTTCTCACGATGCGGCGGAGCCTGTGTGCTACTCCGTCAGCTGTAACGGGTCAAAGATCACCATAGTCACCGATACGGGCTACGTGCCTGAGGAAGTGCAGGCAGAGATGACGGATTCAGATCTGGTGGTTCTTGAGGCAAATCACGAAGTGAATATGCTGAAGGCCGGACCGTATCCTTACTATCTCAAGCAGAGGATCCTGGGAGATCAGGGGCATCTTTCCAATGAGACAGCAGGGGATGTGCTCTCCGGGATCATGGAGAGTGAAAAGCGGTTCCGCAGGATCTATCTGGCTCATCTAAGCGACAAGAACAATTTTCCGGACCTGGCGCGTCAGACTGTGAAAAATATTCTGGAGGAACACGATTTCCTGCCGGGAAGAGACCTGGCGCTGGATGTCATGAAGCGCGAGAGCATCAGCGGTGTTACAGAACTGTAGAAGCTGAAAAGCGGAAGAGCAAGAGAAGAACGAAAGAGAGGACGTAAAATGGACGAGAGAGAAATGAACCGCGTAACTGAGGGCGCAGCAGCTCCTGAAGGCGCGGTTTCTTCAGATATAAAGGAAACAGAGGCCGGCGCGGCCGGCAGGGCAGCAAGTGGGATGTCGGCCGGCGGAGCGACTGACGTGGCGGCTGGGGTGACTGGCACCGCTGGTGGAGCTGCAGCTGGTTTGTCGACTGACGCCGCAAGTAGAGCGGCAGGTATGTCAACCGGCGCTGCCGGTGTGGCAGCTGACGTGACCAGCGTGGGCGTGACCGGAGCCGCCGGGACGGCCGGCGCAGGAACTGACGAAGCCGCCGGCGTGACTGACGTGGCCGCAAATAGCGATCTTGGCTCAGGCGGCATGGATCCGAACTGGAGCTTCGGCATTTCCAGGGACAGGTCCGGCGAGAGGGGCGCAGGTGCAGGGCTGGCAGGCGCCCCGGGTGATGCGGCGGAGACAGGCTCTGACGCCGCATCGTTGCAGGAGGCGCCGGCGGAAAACGGGGCCGGCGTTGAATCCGGAGAGGCAGCTGCTGAGTCTGCAGAGGCCGGCGCCGGAACCGGATCCGGGTCCACCGGGGCCGCAGAGAAGAAAAAATCAGGCGCCGCAAAGAAGTTTATGGCGGCATGCCTGATCGTGGCGCTCTGCGGCGGAGCTGGATTTGGCGGAGCATACGGAGCAATCAAGATGTCCGGAGCTGATAAGGCCGCCAACACAACAGTGACCATCAGCGGAGACACTGACAGCCTCAATGCAGCAAGCGCGATCGCTGAAAAGACCATGCCATCCGTCGTAGGCATCACGACAACTACCCAGACCCTCACAGAGACCATCTTCGGACTGCAGCAGGGAACCTCCACCGGCATCGGAACCGGCGTCATCGTGGACGAGGACGGTTATATCCTCACAAATGCACACGTGGTTGAGGGAAGTACCGACAGTTATGCCACCGGAAATCCTCAGGTAACAGTTGACCTCTACGACGGAACCACATATGAGGGCGAAGTTGTATGGAGCGATACCGGCATTGACCTTGCAGTTATCAAGATAGATGCCACCGGACTTCAGGCGGCGGCCCTGGGTGATTCAGACAAAGTAGAGATCGGCGATTATGCCATTGCCATCGGAAACCCTCTGGGAATGAATCTGGAAAGATCCGTAACTCAGGGAATCATAAGCGGCTTGAACAGAACGATCATCGCTGCAAACGGCTCCCAGAGAAATACCATGCAAGGCATGATCCAGACTGACGCAGCCATCAACGGCGGCAACAGCGGCGGCCCTCTCATCAACAGCGAGGGGGAAGTCATCGGCATCAATACCGCAGGCGCAAGCAGCTCCGGTGCTGACGGTCTCGGTTTTGCCATTCCGATCAACACTGCTAAAACAGTCATAGATCAGATCAAATCCACCGGTTCATATGAACAGCCTTATATGGGCATAGCAGGCATCGACGTGGAGACTGTGCTGGGCAAGTACGCAGACCAGGTAAATCTCAAGACGACCAAAGGCGTATATCTGGCTCAGATCTACACAGGCACAGGCGCTGCAAAGGCGGGACTCAAAGAGGGCGACGTGATCACTGCCATTGACGGCAAGGACGTGGCTAACATGTCATCTATGAAGTCCATCCTCATGAATTACAAACCGGGAGATACCATCAAGCTCACCATCGAGAGAGATCAGAAGGAGATGGAAGTTGAACTGACACTTGGCTCATCCAGCGATCAGACGACGGCTATTACCACAAACAGTTCAGATGGCAGTAATGGTCTGAGAATCGGTTCAGGGTCCGGCAGCAGCACCGGATCCGGAATCGGTTCAGGGTCCGGCGGACTTGGCGGAATTTTCGGAAACTAGAGAATCCGGTGAAACGACTGCGGTTCAGATAGATACTTTAATAAAGGTATGATGTATATGCGGTGTACAGGCTCCCAACCTGATGCACCGCATTGCTGCGTCTGATGTAATGCACTTCGCGCAAAAACGATCAGAGGAAAACTGAAGTACCGCAGATTTCTTTATTTAACCAATCTACTGAAACAGATCCTGCTATGTTATAGTGTATGTGTCGACTGAACAGCGGAGGTGAACAGACTTGAATATTAATATCGTCTGCGTGGGCAAACTGAAGGAAAAATACTGGCGGGATGCGGTGGCGGAGTACAGCAAGAGGCTGAGCCGGTTCTGCAGCCTCACTATAACGGAACTGAAGGAAGAGCGGCTTCCTGACAACGCTTCTCCGGCAGAGGAGCAGAAGGTGATCGACACGGAGGGACAGAACATCCTCAGGGCTGTGAAGAATGACGACTACGTGATAGCCCTGGACGTGAAGGGAAAGGGCCTCAGCTCCGAGCAGCTGGCGGAGAAGATCGGGGACCTGGGACTTCAGGGCCGCAGCAACCTGGTGATGATAATCGGCGGCTCCCTGGGGCTGTCTGAGGATGTGTGCCGCAGAGCCGACTTCAGACTCTCATTCTCGGCCATGACGTTCCCACACCAGATGATGCGGGTCATACTGCTGGAACAGGTGTACAGAGCCTTCAAGATCCTGCACAACGAGACCTATCATAAGTAGCAGAGAATTTAGTTTATATTACCAACGATATGTAGTATAATCTGATAGGAAAGAGTTTAGAAATATTTGAACCGCCTGACCGTTGGTTCTTACAATATCATATCAAAACTTACAAGGAGGAGTTTATAATGGATGAAAAGCTGGCAAAGGCCCTGATCTCATCTGATGGAGACAAGAAAGTGAGAAAGAGCGTTTTCGATCTCCAGGAACTGACTTTTGACAATCCGTATCCGGGCGAACTGCCGGAGGAGCTGGTACCATTCCATGTGGATTTCGCAAGAGACGGCCACTGTCTGATGATAATTCCGCAGAACTATCTTGAGGAGGCTCTGAAGGAGGAGAACGAGCTGGACGACTACGAGATCCAGATCCCGGTCCGTTATGTGCTGGAGAAGGGCTATAAGTTCGTGGAGGGGCACCCGGACTACATCGTGGGAAACTTTGACTACGACGACGAGAAGGGCAAAGTGGATGTTCCTACGGAGTATTACGAGGATTAGTCCCGCAGCAATGGGGCAGGTCGCGGACCGCAGGCATCCGTGAAACAGGTGGGCCGGATATCCGGCGGATCTGACCATTTGTACTAATTTTAATAAAAAACAAAAATCGGAGTCGATTGAACTGACCACCAAAAGTTAGACTTTTGGGGGTCGCCTCAGATGGACTCCGATTTTTTCGTAATAATTTTCACCTGTCCGGCTGACTCCGGTTTTACAGTCTTACCGTTTGGATCATTCTTTTGGCTTCATGCGCGGGATCGTGCATTCGTCGCATCTCACTGCGCTGAAACCGCGGCAGTTGGAGCATTTGCCGTATTCTTCACATTCCATGGAACATAAAGGACCGTTGTCGAAGCGGAGATTTTTCTTTATGCAGACCGGATAGAATTCACCGGTCTCCGGATTTCTGTAGGTCTCATTGTAATATTCGCAGATGAAATAAGTGAACTTACCGGGTTCGAATTCGTCGACACGGCCTCTGAACCACTGATCGTGGCCGATGTCCTTGTCCCTGGTCTTAACGTTGTTGTCTCGGCTCATGGGGGCTCCTTTCATATAAAATGAGTTTCGTCAATATCAGCTTCAATATGTATAAAGTATAACATAAAAAAATTGGCATGCAAATTATATACACGCCAATAAATTTTAACTTTTGTTAAACGAATCTAACGGTTCTGATGAGAAATACCCCCCAGAGGAATCACCGGAAACGCTCTATGGATATGATCGTCCGTCCCTTTGCGCTGGTGCCTTCAACGGACCTGAGGATGGATTTCCCCCGGCCGCGGATCACAAGCTTGCAAGGGGGAGTCAGTATTTTTTCCGGCTTCTGGATCTGAAGATCGTCAAGGTACACGATACCCGCCGAGATAGCGTCGTGGGCTTTGGTCCTGGAGAGTCCAAATGCCGAGGAGACTACGCTGTCCAGCCGCAGAGATGCCACGCTGGCGCGTATGATCTCACGGTCTGACTCCGGGATCTGAAGCTGGGACAGGGGCAGCATTTCAAAGGAAAGGGATGCCCTGCCGGCTCTCGTGAGATTCATTTCAATGAATTCGGCAATTTCCCGCAGTACGATGATGTCTGCGCCGTTTTCCCGGACCAGGATGTCGCCGGTCATGTCCCGCCGGATTCCCAGGCCCATGAGGGATCCCAGGTAATCTCTGTGGGAGAGCTTAGGACTGCCCTTTGGAGCAGTGGCTCTCAGAAGCACCAGTGGATCATCCTCCGGAACAGCGGCAAAGTGGGTATCCGGATCATCTTCTATGTAAGAGGGCAGAAATACGGCTACAGTGCGTTCGGCCTCCGGGTATCCGCCGTAAAAAACGCAGCGGACATCCGCCTGAAGACTGATGTGGCTGTCACTTCCCGAAGAAGTGTGGGACATGGCAGTTGAGGCCAGGGACCGCTGTCTTATGTCCAGAAAATTGCTGCAGGTGATCATGTAATGGTCACTGCAGCGCTGCATGCGGTCCTCCAGAGAGGCCAGCATCATGCGGTCTTCTTTATCTCTCTGAGATGCGTCTGATGTACCCATAAATTATTTTTTCTTGCCTTTCTTATCCTTTTTATCCTTCTTGTCTTTTTTGTCCTTGCCTTTATCTTTGCCCTTCTTGTCCTTCTTGCCTTTTTTACCTTTCTTGCCCTTTTTGCCGTCATCTTCATCCTCAGCTGCAGCTGCCGCCGCCGCTTCGGCTTCAGCCTCGGCAGCTGCCTTGGCGGCTTCGGCCTGTTCCTTTTCCTTGGCCTTAAGATCTTCAAGGCTGATCAGTTCAAGGCCGGCAGCCTTTCGCTTCTGATTGATCTTGGCAAGATGGTATTCGGCAGTCCAGGTACGTCCCGGGATGTCGATGGAAGGACCTCTGTTGAACAGGAAGTCCAGGATCGCCCCCAGGATGCCCCGCAGGCCTTTTTCCTTTTCAGAGCGCTGTCTCTTGTAAGGCATTACGCCGTTGACTTCAAAGCGAAGCTCCGCCTCCGGGCACAGATGGTATACCATCTTCATTACCACGTCAGCTACTTCAATCGCCCGTTCCGCATTCAGCGTCTGGAAAGCGGGAATGAGTCCCCTGAGACCCTTCTGCTTGAAGTAGAGGATCGTCCAGTCATTTATAGTATCTCCGAAGATCAGCTTCAGATACTGAAGTTTGGAGAGCCTCAGCTTATAAGGTATGAAGTCTCTGGTATGAAAATGGAAATAGCGGTTCGTGAGAACGAAACCGTATTTTCCGTTATTTCTGATGGTACTGTCGTATATTAATATCGGAAATTCGCCCCGCTCCATGCGGACATAAGTCATGACGGTCTTTTCAAATTCCGCGTTGAAAACAGTGGAACCCACGTTCAGGAAGAACACACCTCCCGTGTTTGGTTTCCAGTCGTATCCGAATTTTTCAAGAATCCCGTTGAGAAATCTGGCTTCTCTGATCGGTGTAGGGGGAATTTCAGGATTCCGCCGTTCAAGTCTCGAGAAGTAATATTGAGATCCGATGCTTTCCGGGACTTTGGTATCGTGGAGCACACCCTCCGGAAGAAAGTCGTTTGTGTTATCCACCAGAGCGGCCCGCTCCTCGGCTATGGCAGCAGCTTCTTTAACAGCTTCATCCAGATCGTCGACGATGGGCTCAGCTTCATCTGCTTCGGTCCTCTCCCCGGTCCTTCTGCGGCGGAGTCTGTCAGCCCGTCTGCTTTGAGCTTCCTCCTGAGCTTCTCTTCTTATGCTGGCAAGATTATCATGGAGATCTTTTTCCTGCTGCTGGCGCTCCTCCTGGAGTTCTTCTGCCGTTTTAGGCTGATTTTTCCGCCGTCTCCTCTTGCGTTCTTTTGGTTTACTTTCTTCTGAAGTGTCATCGCCGCCTTCGGCAGCGGCATCCGAACCGTCGCTGACATCAGGGAATTCAGCCATTTCAAATTCCTGAGCTTCGTCCATATCGGCCATGACAATTCACCTCCCTCAAATGTTCCATAATACATAATTTTATCTTTAAAATAGATTTAAAGCAAGAAGTCTGTTAGTATGAGGTGATGTGCAGCGATTATTGCCACAGATTGTTAATGGATTGTCGTTTCGATTGACGGGAACAATATTTTTATTTCAAATAAAAATGTTGCTCAAGGCGAGCGCGACAAAAAAACATAATTAAATGCAACAGAATCTGCAAAAAACGAAGAAATGTAATTAATATGTTAAGCGAATAGAATTATATGTGGCGCCAATCGGTTGACAACGAAATATCAATTATTGATTATGCCAATTTCATTTCTTATAATTCTTTTATAAGACGATGCAGAAACGGGGCGCGTTACCGCCGGCCGTTTGGGGAAGGTTTTGAGACAAAATGAGCAACTATTATCCTGAGGGACTTACTATTGAAGAAGGGGTGGAAAAGATCCTGGCTGTGACTGGGAAACTGGATACTGAGATCATCTCCGTTACCGAAGCCCATAACCGGGTGCTGGCTGAGGATATCACGGCAGCGGAGGATATGCCGCCTTTCGCAAAATCGCCGTATGACGGCTACGCTTTCAGGGCAGAGGATATAGAGAATGCGGACCGGGAGCATCCTGTAACGCTGCAGGTAATAGAAGAAGTGCCTGCGGGGCATTATCCGACCAAAGCATTGGGAACGGGTCAGGCTACGAAGATACTCACCGGAGCACCTCTGCCGGAGGGCGCCGACACCATCGAAAAATTCGAGGTCACAGAGGTGGGCGAAGGATCTGTGACATTTTTCGAGCCGGTGAAACAGGGAAGCAATGTGATCCCCGCAGGGGACAATATGAAAAAGGGCGAAGTGATACTGGAAAAGGGCACAAAGATCACGGCGTCCGGATGCGGGCTTCTCGCTGAACTGGGTATGGCGCAGGTGCCGGTTTACAAGAAGGTGAGGGTTTCTCTCATCAGCACCGGGGACGAGCTGCTGGAGGTGGGTGAACCCATGGAACCTGCAAAGATCAGAAACAGCAGCGTTTATACGCTGAATGCATATCTGGAGTCCTGGGGCATGAAGCCCCGTATGTGCGGCATCGTGAGGGACCGGGCGGAGCTCATCGCAGACGCGGTTAAACATGAACAGCCGAAGTCGGATGTCATCATCACCACAGGGGGAGTTTCGGTGGGTGACTACGACTGTCTGCAGGACGCCATGGAACTGATCGGAGCGGAGATACTGTACTGGAAGCTGAAGATGAAGCCGGGTATGGCATTCCTGGCAAGCAGGTACAGAGGGACGCTGATCCTGAGTCTGTCAGGAAATCCGGCGGCGGCGCTGATGGAACTTCTCATGGTGGCGAGACCGGTGCTGGGCACGCTGGCAGGGGAAAAGGATGTAATGGGAAAACCATTTACAGTTAAGCTCAAGAATGCATTCCCGAAGAAGAGTAAGGTTCGCAGATTCATTCCGGGAAGGCTTGAGATAATCGATGGAACGGCTTATATCGATGTGCCTGAGCGTCAGGGAAACGGAATGCTCAAGCCGCTTGAGGGCTGTGACATTCTGGGAGAAATCCCTTCAGGATCTCCGGCGCTGGAGGCCGGGGACTCGATCCAGGCGTACAGATTGTACCGATTGTTCTAAAAAAGTGTAAGGAGGAAAGAGCAATGAATTCACCGGCAGAAGTTGCTAACAATTACGTTGGCATAGGTACAGGAAAAGTTAATACTCCAATAGGCAAGATGTTTGTTCTGGCTATACTGGCTGGCATGTATATCGGTTTTGCGGGACTTGCCGCAACCACATTCGGCTCAACCATTGAGACAGCATCTGTTGCGAAGTTTGCAAATGCAGCGATCTTCCCGGGCGGACTTGCAATGGTTCTCATCGCAGGATCAGAACTTTTTACAGGTAATAACCTCATCGTTATCCCGCTCCTCAGGAAGAAAGTAACGGTTGCAGGCATGCTTAAGAACTGGGTAGTCGTATGGTGCGGAAACCTGGTGGGCGGCATCCTCGTCAGTCTCATCGCATTCGGCGCAGGTCAGCCGGGACTCTTCGGCAACGCTGTTGCAGTTGCGCATATGAGCACGGCTCTCTCAAAGTGCTCCCTCACATTCGGAACAGCACTTGTAAGAGGTATCGGATGTAACTTCCTGGTATGTATCGCGGTATGGATGTCCTTTGCAGCAAAGGATGTTGCAGGCAAGATCGTAGGACTCTACTTCCCGATCATGTTCTTCGTACTGGTTGGCTTCGAACATAGTGTTGCAAATATGTACTACATCAGCATGGGTCTGTTCTGCAAGATGAACGAAACATACGTTGCAGCAGCTCAGGATGCCGGACTGGATCTGACAAATCTCAACGTGGGTAACTATGCACTGAACCTGTCAGCTGTAACTATCGGTAACATAATCGGCGGATCGCTCATGGTGGGTCTCGCATACTACTTCGCTTATCTCCAGGGCAAGAAGGAAGACTGATCAAAATAGCAGAAAACGTTCGTAGAATTATTTATAACAGAAGAGGCGGGGCAATTGTCCCGCCTCTTGACATATGAGACTACCGGAGGATAACCTGAAGAGGGCAAAACTCGGAGTAAATGGAGAATACCAATGAACAATCCAGCATCACATATGACACTGGGCATCCTGGCTGGCGGCAGGAGTTCCAGAATGGGTAAAAATAAAGCGGAACTGGGTGCAGTAAACGAAGAGGGAACCTTTCTGCAGCACCTGGTGTCACTCGGATCGCCATTTAACGATGTGATCGTATCTCAGGATGTGGAAGGACGTTACAGCATTCCCGGGATCAGGACCGTAACAGACAGGACGGAGGGCTACGGACCTCTGGAGGGGATCATTCGCATCCTGGAGGCCTCCTGGACGGAATATGCGGTTATCGTCGCCACGGATATGCCGAATATGACAGGAGAACTGCTCCAGGCACTGACTTCCCGCGTGAAGGGAACGGAGGGATGCGTGGTTCTGACCAAAGAAGGACGTCCGGAGCCGCTCTGCTCGGTCTACTCAAAAAAGACTCTGGGTGAGCTGAAGGTCATGATATCCGAAAATCTTCACAGCCCGAGGCTCCTGTTCGACAGAGTGGATACTGAGTTTGTGGGGATAGAAGAGCTGGGAATAGATCCGCTGACGGTGTACAACGTGAATACTCCGGAGGAATATGAGATATATACCGCTTCCGCGGAGCGTTCGGAAAAACCGCCGAAGAAGTGGTACGAGGGACCGGGATATCCTCCGGTCTTCGGTATATGCGGTACAAAAAAGACCGGAAAGACCAGCATCATGGTGGCAGTGGTGAGTCAACTCACGGCCAGAGGGTACAAGGTGGCTGCAATAAAACACGACGGGCATGATTTTGAGCCTGATTCTCCGGGCACCGACAGCTTCTTTGTGAGACGTGCCGGAGCGAATGACACGGCAGTTTTTTCTGATTCCCACGTGTCATATAACCAGGATCTTGAAGGGGCTGCTCCCGGTGAGGTGCTGGAAAATCTCCTGCGCCTGGCAGGAAGCAGACCTGATATAGTGCTGGTAGAGGGACTTAAGAATGAGTCTCATCCGAAGCTGGACCTGAATGAGAATCCCCAGGAACTGACGGAGGAAAATTTCACCCGGATAACTGACTATATAGAAAAGACATACCTGAAGGTATAAAGATGTATATTACATAAAGCGGAGCCGCATTGGCTCCGCTTTTTAATATGTATTTTTTTTAGTAAAAACGGAAAATTTGTTAATCGAATAACAAGGAAACCAAGATGAAAAAGAAGGATGAGGTTGGTATTTGTTTGTGAATATTAATTGTTATTAGAAATAGACTGAAATAAAAGAATTTGATATAAAATAATTATTATTGCAGTAAACAATCGTTGTATATGACATATAAAGGCAAAAAAACCTTTGTAT
>JAIKWW010000150.1 GCA_024684465.1 Clostridia bacterium
TCAGGCCAATCCATGTAATTTGCAGCCCTTGCTTTTCCAGAATAAAGTTCATAGATTTCCCAAACAAACTTTCTATCTTTACTATTTAAACGAATATGTGAACCTCTGCCTCTTCTGTCCATTGATAGATAATCATCGCAGGTTTTAATGCATTTCTCTCGGATCCACTGGAACTCTTCCTCAAAGAAAATGCGTTCCACTTCGTATAACCGGTGTTTATTCCCAGTTCGTTTTTTATGTTCCTCCAACGATTCGCTAATCAAGCTCCGATATTTTTCTTGATTTCCAAAGGTAAATTTTCGTCTAAACATGCTACTGTAAAGCTTGAGACAATAGCTGTCCACAGTTGATATCAACACATCATCGGAGCCAATAGCATTTTTGACGAGTTCATCAGTATATTTCACCAATGTATTTGCATATGTAAATACTGCGACTTTTTCACCATTCTTCTTTTTGGTTAGATTCACCGCCCTTCGTAATAACACATAACTCTTTCCAGAGCCTGCTACACCTTTTATCAACAGGTCTCCTGATTCAAACTCTACACACTGCTTTTGTTCTTTTGTCAGGATTGCAGCATCAAATTTCGCGTTACTCATCCCAATCATCCTCCTCGTCAAAATCATCCAGTGGGTTAATCGAATATCCTGACTTAACCTGAACTTCCGAATTCACATGATCTGCTGCGATCTCAGCAATCGCCTCCACATTTATCGAAGATACAACAAAGCACCAGAGCCTCGCCATTTCATTCCAAAAGTTTTTATTCATGGTTCAACTCCCCTTGATCGTATCTTTTCATACATATAGAGGAATACGGGCAATAGATGCACATTTCTTTTGATTTCTCGTATCCAATAACTCCATCTTCAACGAAATCATCATACAATTTTCGTGCTGATTTTATAACATTCTCATTCAGGTAATGAGGGAGCAGCACCTGTCCCGGATACTCGATTCCATCGTACACCTTTGGCTCAGGTTTTCCTTGAGACTTCGCAAAATCTCGGGACTGTTGAATCTCGACATTCCTTAAGAACGGGAATAATTCTGCGACATTCTCACTCACAATGTCCTTACCTATCCCTGATACGATAGTAAAGGCGGAAATCAATTTACTTAGTGCAAATGAGTAATGAAACTCTTGCGAAAACGACGGAAGATAATTTAACAGATACGAATAAATGTATCGATACTTACAGAGTAAGAAATCCATTTTCACTATCTCCGGAACATCTCCTTCTGGCATATCCAATTCTTCATCAAGATAAGAATTTCCAGCCACCATATAATCCTCAAGAAAGCGTGTGCCGGCTCTGTCAGTTTTCCGAATCAGTTTATCATTTAACCCCAGTAATTTAACATATGGAGATACATCAACATCCTTGTTGTCTTTTACACATAACCACTCGATCGACAGAATAGGATCGTTCAAGTCATTTGAAATTCCCATAAACGAATAAAACAGATATCTGTAAGATAACGGCCTGTTATCAATTACCGAACGCATATCCCTGACATATTTCATCGTATTACTTTCTGGCCGAAGCCGGAGAGAATCCAGCATTGCGTCAGTTAATGGCCATGGTAATTCCCTTGGTTTCCCTGGCAAAGTAAATTCATTCGCAAACACCAGATGAACTTTTTCTCCATAGTTATTTAGCATCGCAGCTTCAACCATTGATAATGGAATCACCATACGCCGTCTAAAAGAGGTTTCCTGGTCAAAAGTCTCATAATCGCCAAGATGGTCCCCGATAAGCATTATGATCGCGTCTCGGATGCCATTCAAAGGACATTCGATTCCCCTGGCCGTCTCGTCATCGAGCTTCCCAAGAAGATCTTTTATCACTGCTGACTCGAGTTGATGCGTGTCTTCCTCTTCACAATGCTGATTAATTATGTTTGCGATTTTCGAAAAGTGCTCATACAAGTCCGTCCTTGTTCCCGACCCAAATAAATACTCCGCATCCACTATCAATTTATGTATAAGTTTGTCTATGTCCTCGAGAACTAATAGATCCAATGCATAAACTGCCAGATTTTCGAATGGATTTCCTAAAAGCTTATGCCAACGCAGATTTCCCTTTTCTCTTTTATTGAAAGCATCGGTCGCCTCTTTCGCTTGCCTTAATGTGGCCAGACGCTCTTCCCAATCAGAAATCGAATGACAAAACTTAAAGTATGGTTCCAGGCACTTTACCTCATAAAGATAATCTCGCCCGTTCAGGTCATCAACGTTCACCCATCCAGAGGAAAAGCACTTATACACGTACTCGTATTCCATATTCATTACATTGTAGATTGAATCCCACATCATGTGCAGATTATAGATGTACTGTCCAACTGGATATGAAAGCAGATGTTTTTCCTGATAATACTCAGGAAAATATTCTTTCAGAATTGTTTCACACTGCTTCGCATCAGGTGAATAAACTGTCTCTCCTCTATCAATGGCCGACTTTACCATAGTTGCAAAATCAAATTCTGTAAAATGACACGTGACCTCAACTGGAATACTCTGTGGTTTTCTGAGTATAGCTTCTCTAAAGTTGTCTTTTGATTCAAGATTTTCTTGCAAGTCGATTACTTCACCTTCACCATATTGAGGAAATGTCTTTTCCCATATTCTTGTGGCATATTCATATATATGGTCGTGGCAATTGAGGAAATGAAGATGAATACCATTCTCCTCAAGCACATCAAACAACCTGTCCTGCAGTGGCGTGATAAAATAAAATCCAAATAAATACAGGTGCTCCCGTGTTTCGCCGATCATATTTCCAATCGCATCACTCACAAAATCTCTGTTTGATAATTTTTCTGAAAAAATTTTTCTAAAGGCTATGATCTGCTCATTATTTGATTCAAATATGCTCCAGATTTCTTTAAATCGATAGATAGATTCAGAACTACTCTCATCCACATCATCCGGATACACGTCCGCCTCGGTCAACAGTTTTATAGCATTCCACATATCTGCTGCATTTCTGCGTAAATGCGTGGATACCTCCATGCCCAGATTATTCTCCAAAATGTA
This sequence comes from Clostridia bacterium, assembly GCA_024684465.1. Taxonomy (GTDB): domain Bacteria; phylum Bacillota; class Clostridia; order Peptostreptococcales; family Anaerovoracaceae; genus JAIKWW01. The sequence goes on from JAIKWW010000150.1 coordinate 3,044, forward strand.
ATCCTCGATCACATTCCGTAAGGAAACGTAGTTCTTCAGATCATGGATGCTCCCATCCCATTCCGGCACCAGATTCGAAACCAGTTGATGCACGTCCACTACACTGTATTCTGGATAATAAAGTCGCATCGCGTTCGCCAGTTCATGCGTTGCCGCAACTACCAATCCATTTTTTATCTGTTCACTTATCGAAGTCTCGTCCAGCCTCCGGATATCTTTGTAATCAAATACGTCACGCATAATTCATTTCCTCCGGAAGCAGGTCCGCCCATGACTTTATCGTCCACCCATTACCATGACCAGTATCAGGGAAGCAATACAGCCCATTTATCGTTCTTGTCATCGCAACATACAATAAGCGGGTCTCTTCTCTTGCCACCTCGGCATTGTCTTCAACTACCAATTCACCGTACTGTTCATTCGATATTTCATCACCATTATTTCGATATATCCAGCCAACTCTTTTTTTATCCTCTGAAATTAGTATTTCCGATCGAAATCTATTAGTAAACGGGGCATTCATAAATGGAATAAGCACGTTTTCAAATTCTAATCCTTTGGCTCCATGAACTGTAAACCCTTCCACAAAAGAGGTTTGTCTCTCGAGTTCAATGTCTGCAAGTTCTTCATCATGATCGGTCAGAATCTTTAATCTCAAAAATTTGCATAAATCTGCAAGCGTTGAAAAATCTCCTGAGAATTGATCTGATAGAATCTGTAACAGCTTTTTCAGATTTGCCTCATACTGTAATGTGTCGATCAGAGCTTGTTCTTTTGCAATATTCTTCCCATACCCCATATCGATCAGAACCGAAACCCTTCGAGAGCCGTACACTTCTACAGGGTTCAAAGACGTAACTATTTCTCTCAAAACTGACAAAACTGGTTTATACGTAAAATCCTTCCTGTACTCAGTCCATTTGCTCAAATCGAGCTGATTCCACAAAGCCTTAAGGATACGTAGTCTATTTCCATTCGCATCTTCCAACTCATCATATGGCACCGAACCTGATCCATATGGACTCATAATAAAGTTATACAGATACATGGGTTCTTTATCGTAAAGGCATGCCTCGAGTAACGCACAAAAGTCCAGAACCGCTCTTGAAGAATAGAATGTTCCCCTTTCCTTTATCAGACATACGATTTTTTCTTTTTCGCACCATTCCTTGATCAACCTTAACTGAGCATTTGTTCTTGTCAGACATGTAATCCTTGTATTCGGCGATTTACTCTGAATCCGTTTAATAGTGTCGACAACCTTTTGTTCGCGATTTCTTTTATTGACCGGAATCTGAACATAATTGCCTCGATGATTATTTTGGGGAACCAATATATCTTCTGCTCCGTACCTCAAGAGACGAACATCCCCTGCGTTCCATCTCTTAAAAATACTGTCAAGCTTATTCAAAACGTTCCCAGAAGTCCGATAATTCTTTTTTAATGATCTAACGATCAACTGTTGGGATTCATCCGCTGTCAGACATTCAGTTAACTTCCTGAAAGCAGAATCACTAGCTCCTCTGAATCTATAAATACTCTGCTTTATGTCCCCCACGACGAAAAGATGGCCCCCGTAGAATCTGTTCAATTCTGCGATTGTCTGAATCTGAACATTGTCACTATCCTGAAACTCATCACAGAACATATACTCATATTTTATAGAGATATAGTCTCTAACATCTGTTTTTTCAATAATACGACCTAGCTCATGAATGATGTCCTGCATTGATATTGAATTTGTCTTAAATTTGATATGATCATACCTTTGGTTAACAGTTTGGAATATGCCTTTAAGGCTATTTTGTATCAAATCAGCTAAAGGTGAAGATGTGTCTCCCCAATCCAGATTTCTTAATTCATCATCCGTCAACCCATTATTATCGATTCTTTTCCAGAACTCGAAAGCGAGCTTTTCAATGGAGTTAACAGGAAGCCCAATCACCTTTTGTACCTGACATTTCCCCTTATACTGCTCATTCAATATATCTCGCAGAAGCTCTTTTCTCTCTTGCACATGACTCTTTAACTGAAGATTTGTTCCATATCCTAGAGCAGCGCCAACTTCAACGATCACCTTTTTAAAAAAAGAATGGATCGTACTTATACTGATCTGTGATAATTCTTCTATCCTGTCCAAATACTTAACATTTCCTGTCAGCTTATACTTTTTTTCAAGAGTGTTCACCAATCTATGACGCATGTTGTCAGTCGCTTTGTTTGTGAATGTGATCATTGCTACTCTCGAGAAACTGAACCCTGAGTCCATATGCATAAGATACATGATGCGATCGATCATAACGTGAGTCTTTCCGGTTCCTGCACCAGCTTCAACGATCAGATTCCGGCTTTTGTCCTCATGCTCAACGAGGTATTGCTCAAGGTTGAACCTTGTATCTCCTTTTTCAAGTGTGGCTAAAACCTCTTCATCAAGATTTTTCCCATCCACGTAGACTACTTCAATATGATTCTGATTCTTATATACGCTTAAGAATCCAGCATCAGAAAACTCTCTAAAAAAATTTCTTAATGTCTTCTCCCGATTTTCTGAACAAAAGACGATGACTTTTAATCCAGTTAAAAGCATTTTCTCGATTGCTTTTTCTTCGATCTCTTCAGTAGCGATCAATACCGAGTATTTTGCCTTTTCTCCCACAAATGACATAATGTTAAGCCCTTTCCAAAAGGTCGTTTGCCATATTCACAACTCAAACCATCATTCTTAGTACTTGCTGTCTGCAACAACAGGGCCCTCGACTTTGCATTCACGGCATATCCTTCGTTGCAGCTTCCATTGCCATTATATCATTACATCTGTCAACAATTAGCATAATAAGAATAAAAAAGCGACTTTAGAAGCCGCTTTATCAATCGATAAAAAAAGTCATAGAGTAAGCTCTAGATTAGTCGGATAATCGAAACATCAAGTCCACTCTTCACTTATCCTCTGTTCCACTCGCATCCTGCGGATGGCTCCATTACTGCTGAAAATACGAAAGTGCGGAGCATGGGTGACGCCAGGATACCCGGAAGTCGGCGAGTGGAGCAAAGGTATGCGGAGCATCGTCAGTCGTTTTCGGGGTGATTGAGGTTGTGGGCGGCGAGGAGCATCAGGAGCAGGGCGAGGGTGCTCATTATGATGGTTTCGATGCAGATGCCCAGGCATGCTCCCACCTGCCAGGCGGTGGGGAAGGCTGCGGCTCCTACGATGGCGCCTATGATCGTTGTCATGAGGGATTTGAGTTCGCCGGTGATGATGCCGATCAGGTCAATCAGCAGGATCATTCCGGTGCCGACAAAGACAAGGGTTGCAGATTCCATTTGGAGCCAGCCGCAAAGGCTTATTACCACTCCGATGATCTGAATTAAAAAGCCCTCCCAAATCAGCTTAAACAAAGATTACTATGCAGGGTGTCCAATAAAATGGAATGGTTTAAAAACAATGATATTATTACAAGTTCCTATAGTTTTGCAAAAAGAATTATTGACAGTCTAAACATTTAATTGATATTATAATGACACTATTGAAAGAACAGCGTTCTTAAAGGGGACATACAACTTTGGTTGTCGATGTTCCCGATTTCTTTTTTGACCGATCGTATCATCAGCGGAATAAAAACAAAACCCGGACTTGCGACACACTTGCCACAAGTCCGGGTTCGTCTATCCTATGCGTGTGAGCATCATCTTAACATGCTCCTACAATCATCATTCTCTTGTTCCTAAGACTCAAAAGCGTTATAATCAGCATGTTAACACATTAGGAGGTCTATCTATGAGTTATAAAACCATCGACGGGCTTATGCGACATCTCAGAGATAATGGCATCAGTATCTCAGGCAGCGTGCAAAAACGACAGTTACGCAATACGGGATACTTTCACGGATATAAAGGCTATCGTTTCTTTGGCACTTCATCAAACCGTCTCCCATTTACCTCTTACGATGAAGTGTATGCCACAATTCAATATGATTCTAAGCTCAAAAGTCTTATGTACGGCAGAATGATGTTCATCGAGACAGCCGTAAAAAATATCGCACTAGAAAGCATATTGCAGTACACAAGATCCGAAAATATACAGGACATGTACGATAAAGCGGTTAGCTCATACAAGAATTGTCCTTCCACCTTTACATCCGAGCAGAGGAAAAAGTCTCAGCAGCACAAGCTGAACTTAGAAGGCACCATTCAATCAAGCCTGACCAGGGCCTATAAAGCTGAGAACCCGAAAATAACACATTTTTATAATAATGTTGGTTATTCAGGGGTTCCACTGTGGTCTTTATTTGAAATATTGACTCTCGGTGATTTCGGATTTCTTCTTTCCTGCTTAACCTTTGATGTAAGATACGATATCTCACGGCGTCTAGGATTAAACCTTTCTGCCGACACAAATTGTCAACTTGTATACAAGTACATATACACTTTAAAGGATCTACGAAATGCAATCGCACATAACTCAGTTGTTTTCGACACACGTTTCAGAAATATCGACCCTACACGATCAATGAAGCGTTGTCTTGAACAGGAAATCGGACTCCCATATGTCAATTTTAAATCCATAGGTGATTACATAATTCTTATGTGCTACTATATGAAGCTGTTAGGCTCAACAAAAACTGAAATAAAAGCTTTCATTCGAGAATTTGAGAAGATAACGGATGAATATCGAAATTCCGTTGATCCCTCTGTTGCAAGGATCGTCATTCGAGCTGATCTATCGACACGGATGGCTACCTTAAAAAATTATATATAGCAATTGATTTTCATGATCATTTGCGGTAAACTGTACTTTAGTAATTGGGGTATACGTTTGCGGACGTATACTTAAAGGGAGTCGGCTTCGGCCGGCTCCCTTTTACATTTTCGTACTCAACCAGTTCGTGTGTACTGCCTTTTTCTTCACGAAGTTCCTGGACTGATTTCATTACATACGTCTGATTCTCAAGGCTGAAGAAAGGAATCATTTCCCGTTTACTTTTAAATCAATTTTAACGCGTTAAAAACGAATTAAAATCGAGTTGAAATCGAGTTAAAATCGAGTTAACCAACTGTCTTTTACGATTCAACCACGTTTTCCCGTACTCAGGAGTCGATCGATTACTGGGAAGAATGAATCCGGGCCTGTGTCGTGCTTTTGCTTTTCGTAACATTTGTTACATTTTCAAAAGAGAGAGTCCCCACCGCCCGCTGATGATCTGCCAACTTGCCGAACGATTATCCGCCAACTCACCGAATGAAAACCCGCCAATTTACCGAATGAAAACTTGCCATTTTACCGAATGGGCGATTAAGACAGGATATGCCGGCGTGGAATCCGAACATCCGGGATAAGATAGATACCGATCGGATGCCGGAAGCATCCTTCATGATGGTGCTGGTGGGAAAAGGAAAGTATGCGTATCGTAGAGAGGACGGAGTATACGTTGTGCCGATAAGGAGTTTAAGAGATTAGGCTCTCCAACGATGATGTTAATAAACCAATCATCAGGTAGTATGAACAAAAGCCGGACTCATAACTTTTGGGGGGCACCTCATAGAAGCCGCTTTATCAATCGATAAAAAAACGTCATAGAGTAAGCTCTAGATTAGTCGGATAATCTAAACATCAAGTCCACTCTTCACTTATCCTCTGTTCCACTCTCATCCTGCGGATGGCTCCATTACTGCTGAAAATACGAAAGTGCAGAGCATGGGTCAGCGCAAGTGTGCCCGGCGAGCTGAGGGTGTGCGGAGCATCGTCGGCGCGAGGCTGCCTCAAGTATGCGGAGCATAGGTCAGTCGTTTTCGGGGTGGTTGAGGTTGTGGACGGCGAGGAGCATAAGGAGCAGGGCGAGGGTGCTCATTATGATGGTTTCGATGCAGATGCCCAGGCATGCTCCCACCTGCCAGGCGGTGGGGAAGGCTGCGGCTCCTGCAATGGCGCCTATGATCGTGGTCATGAGGGATTTGAGTTCGCCGGTGATGATGCCGATCAGGTCAATCAGCAGGATCATTCCGGTGCCGACAAAGACAAGGGTTGCGGATTCCAGTTGGAGCCAGCCGCACAGGCTTATTAC
>JAIKWW010000159.1 GCA_024684465.1 Clostridia bacterium
TCAATTTCTAACTTCCATAACAAATTAAGCGTTTAATCGCTTGATTAATTATATTATTGTTTTTTTAACCAATAGTCAATGAAAAATCTATGGCAATTATGGAAAAATTGTGACCTTTTGTGAAGGGAATTGTCCGCTGAAAAAACGTGTATTTCTTGATTACGGTCACTTCCGGTCAGGTATCAAAAAAACAATCTTTGACAAAATAAATGTTGTAAATTGACTTGAAGGGTTTTAATATTTATACAAACGAAATAGCGTTTTTAAACCGTTGAAGTGGAGATAACGTAAAGTGAGGATCTCACAGAGAGCCGGCGATGATGAGAATCCGGCAGAACACCCCTTTGCAAATGGACCACGGAGGGCGTGAGGAAAGAAAACGAAGCCGTTTTCGAGTATTTCACGACGTAAGGCTCGCGTCAGAAGCCAGGAATTTGTTGGAATTCCGTTGAGCGTAGAGACATTCTCTGAAGCAGGGTGGCACCGCGATATGTATATCGTCCCTGGCAGTATATATGTACTGCCGGGGTTTTTTATTTATACGGAAAAAATCGCCGGGACGGCGGATCATTATCCCCGTACCGATACGCCGGTCAACGGATAGTATGACTGAAAAGGAGACATTATCATGATCAAAGAAGCAATTATCAAAATCGTCGGAAAAGAAGACCTCACCTATGACGAAGCATACAAAGTCATGCTGGAGATAATGAGCGGCGAGACGACAACGACGCAGAATGCTGCATTTCTGGCGGCTCTTTCCACAAAAAGCACCAAGGCTGAGACGATCGACGAGATCTCGGGCTGCGCTCAGGCCATGCGTTCACTGGCGACTCCGGTACCTCATCCGGGGATGGAAGTTATGGAAATAGTGGGGACCGGCGGAGATAATGCACATTCCTTCAACATCTCCACCACTTCTGCCATGGTTCTGGCAGGGGCCGGGGTAAAAGTGGCCAAGCACGGCAACCGGGCTGCATCCTCTCTTTCCGGGACGGCGGACTGCCTGGAGGCGCTGGGAGTGAATATAAACGTGGATCCGGACAAGGCTCTGAAGATGCTGGAGGAGGCGGGATTCTGCTTCCTTTTCGCTCAGAAGTATCATTCTGCCATGAAATATGTGGGACCGATCAGAAAGGAGCTGGGTTTCCGCACAGTTTTCAACATACTTGGACCTCTCACCAATCCTGCAAAGCCGGAGATGTTCCTGCTGGGAGTATATGATGAGTATCTCGTGGAACCGCTGGTAAAGGTGCTGGATTCTATCGGAGTGAAGAGAGGCATGGTGGTCTACGGTCAGGAAAAGCTCGATGAGATTTCCTCATGCGGACCGACCACCATCTGCGAACTCAGGAACGGGTATTACAGAACGTCCGTGATAAAGCCGGAGGACTTCGGACTGGTGTCCGGCACAAAGGATGAACTTAAGGGCGGGACGCCTCAGGAGAATGCTCAGATCACCAGGGATATCCTGACCGGAAAGATACAGGGAACAAAGCGGAACGCCGTGCTGCTCAACGCCGGTGCGGGTCTCTTTGTGGCAGGCAAAGCCGACAGCATAGCTGAGGGCGTGAAGCTGGCCGGGGAGATCATAGACAGCGGCAGGGCAGCAGCGGCGCTGGAAAAGGTGATCGCTGTATCTAATTCTTAACAGTTCGTGTCAGACGGAGATGAGTATGGCGCCATCGGGTGTGCGCAACCTGAGGCGCCGGATGGGGGCGGTCAGAAGTTCAGACGGTAGTCGCCGTCGCCTTCTCCGGAAACGGAGCAGGAGAACAGAACCTCCGCCGCTTTAGCCAGATAGGCTGTGTCAAGAATGCCGGCAGTCTCACAGGCGGAGTGCATAGCGAACTGGGGCAGCCCCACGTCTACGGTGTTCAGGGCCACCTGGGTGGCGGATATATTTCCCAGAGTGGATCCCCCCGGCATGTCGGAACGGTTGGTGTAAGTCTGCCACGGGACTCCGGCTTTTCTGCATATCTTTCTGAATACGCCGCCGGATACCGCATCTGTGGTGTACTTCTGGCTGGCACTGTACTTTATTACGATGCCCTGATTGAGATACGGACGGTTCACCGGATCCGCCTTGTCGGTGTGATTCGGGTGAACTGCCTGGGCGTTGTCGGCGGATACCATGAAGCTGTTCTGAACAGAGCAGAGCCAGTCTTCTTCGTCGCCTCCGGTAAGAAGGTTTATGCGGCGGAGCACGTCCCTGAGGAAAGTGGAGGCCGCGCCCTGCTTAGTGCCGCTGCCCACCTCCTCGTTGTCGAAGACGCAGTGAACTGCAGCATTTGCGCCCGGTGTGGAATCGATCAGCCCCATGAGGGAGGCATATGCGCACTGCAGGTCGTCAAGCCTGCCGGAGAGGATGAACTCGCCGTTCAGACCGACTCTTGCAGCCTTCGTCCTGTCATAGAGGAACAGATCTGTATCCAGAATGTCCGATTCGGATACGCCCGCCGCTTCTGCGACAGTCTCCATGAATTTTCCGGCGCCGCCCATATCGCTGAACAGCGGGAGCATGTCCACCTGAGGGTTGAACTTGTAACCGTCGTTGAGAGTACGGTCCATGTGGATCGCCAGGTTCGGGATCACCAGCAGATCCCTGTCTATGTTGACCAGGCGGGTTTCCACTCCGTCGGCTGTGTTTACGGTTATGCGGCCAGATACGGACAGGGGCCTGTCCATCCACGGTGAGAGGATCATGCCGCCGTATTTTTCCACATTCAGCTTTACATAAGTGTTTTCCACGGTTATCTCGGCGTTCGGCTTGATCTTCAGCATCGGGGAATCGCAGTGGCTGGCAATGATCTGGAAGCCGGCGGGTTTACCCTCAGGCAGCCGGAAGGCTATGAGAGCCGAGTCGTTTCTGGTCACGTAGTAACTGCCTCCGGAGGAGAGATCCCATTTCCGGCCCTCGAGCAGCCGGGTGAAACCGTTGTCCTCCAGCAGGTTCTTCATGTTTTCCGTTGCGTGGAACGCATCCGGGCTTGCGTCCAGGAAGCGGGCAAGCCCGGCATTGATCCTGCTGAAATAAGCTTCATCATTCAGGATATGGTTTTCTTCATTATTTTTACAGGAATTATCAATCGCTGTTTTCATTGCATTTTCCCCTTTTTTTATTAATAATAATAACTGTGAGGCCGGCCGCTCCGCGGGTTTGCGACGGTGGCTCTTCATTGAAGATTGTAAGACTTGTGCCGTGAAAAGTAAAGGCTGCAGCCGCAGCGTGGACATGGGGGCAAATGTTATGAAATACGATTTTACGACTATACTGGAACGCAGGGATGCCATGGCTTACACCGGCGTGGGGAAGGATCTGTGGGGCATGTCCCCGGAACCTCCGGAGGAGGGAAGGAGCTTTATCCCCATGTGGGTGGCGGATATGAATTTTGCCACGGCGCCTCCGGTGACTGAGGCTGTCAGATCCAGGCTGGATGATCCCACCTTCGGATATTTTCTGCCTGAGGATGAATATTACGGGAGCATCATGAGGTGGCACCGGGAACGGAACGGAGCTTCTGACCTCGGGAGGGAGCATATCGGATACGAAAATGGAGTCCACGGTCAGATCAGTACCGCCATCGAGGTTCTCACCGAGCCGGGGGACAGTGTTTTTCTTCAGAAACCGTACTATGCGGCTTTTGAAACGGATATAAAGATGGCCGGGCGAAGGACTGCTTTCAGCCAGCTGGTGCAGGACGGGGACGGAAAATACCGCATGGATTATGAGGAAATGGACCGGGTCCTCAGGGAGAGCGGGGCGAAACTGGCAATATTCTGCTCTCCGCATAATCCCACGGGGCGGGTTTGGACCAGGGAGGAACTGGAAAAGGCCATGGATGTGTTCCGGGCGAATGACTGCTACGTTCTCAGCGATGAGATCTGGTCGGATATCGTATTTTCCGGGCACAGTCATATCCCTACACAGCTGGTGAACGAATGGGCACGGGAGCACGTGATGGGGGCGTATGCTCCCGGAAAGACCTTCAACGTGGCCGGGCTCATCGGAAGCTACCATATAATATATAATCCTGAGCTTCGCAGACGGCTGAAGAGGTACGCCGACGGAACCAACTATAACAAGATGAACCTGCTGTCCATGTACGCACAGATCGGAGCTTACAGTCCGGAGGGGGCTGAGTGGACCGGAGAGCTGCTTCAGGTTCTGGAAGGTAACGCTGAATTTGCGTATGACTTTGTAAAAAATGAGCTTCCGCTGCTGAGGGCTCCAAAGCCTGAGGGAACCTATATGTTCTTCGTGGACTGCGGGGAGTACATGAAAAAGAGCGGCAGGGATTTTGGGGATATCCTCAAAGCGGGCTGGAGAGCCGGAGTGGGCTGGGAGGACGGCCGGATCTTCGGCGGAGAGCATCACGTGAGAATGAACCTGGCACTGCCACGCAGTCTGGAGGAGGAAGCTTTCAGACGGCTGAAGGAACTGGTCTTCATCTGATGCCCGGCCTCCGGGTGAGGCAGGTCAGATCTCATATGGAATACGTTTTTAAAAATTGTCGACAATTTCTCGCTTTTGTCCGTGAAAATTGTCGACAATTTTCCGGTTTTAGGCTAAAATTATTAGAAATATGAATCAGAACATATTTCTAAACTCTGTGATCATAAGGAGAAAAACAATGAAAAGTGACAATATGAAATCCGGTCTCCAGCAGGCTCCCGCAAGGTCCCTGCTGAACGCCCTCGGCATGACGGAAGAAGAAATAAAGAAACCTATGGTGGGCATCGTATGTTCTTATAACGAGATCGTGCCGGGCCACATGAACCTGGACAAGATCGCCGAAGCTGTAAAGCTGGGTGTTGCTGAGGCGGGCGGCATGCCTGTCATGTTCCCTGCGATCGCTGTCTGCGACGGCATCGCCATGGGACACATCGGCATGAAGTACTCACTGGTTACCAGAGACCTGATCGCCGATTCCACAGAAGCTATGGCCATCGCTCACCAGTTCGACGCTCTGGTAATGATCCCGAACTGCGACAAGAACGTTCCGGGTCTTCTCATGGCGGCTGCAAGAGTAAACGTTCCGACGGTATTTGTTTCCGGCGGTCCTATGATGGCGGGTCACGTAATGGGTCAGAAGAGAAGTCTTTCCTCCATGTTCGAGGCCGTAGGTCAGTTCACTGCCGGCACCATCGATGAGAATCAGCTGAACGAGTTTGAGTCCAACGTTTGCCCGACCTGCGGCTCATGTTCCGGCATGTACACGGCAAACTCCATGAACTGCCTCACTGAGGCTCTGGGCATGGGACTTCCGGGCAACGGCACCATTCCTGCGGTTTATTCCGAGAGACTGAAGCTGGCAAAGAGAGCCGGTTATGCTGTAATGGAAATGCTGGCGAAGGACATCCGTCCGAGAGATATCATGACGAAGGAATCCATCCTGAACGCTCTGACAGTGGATATGGCTCTGGGATGCTCAACAAATTCCATGCTGCATCTGCCTGCCATCGCTCACGAGATCGGTTTTGACTTCGACATCGCCTTTGCGAACCCGATCAGCGAAAAGACGCCGAACCTCTGCCACCTGGCACCTGCTGGCCCGACTTACATGGAGGACCTGAACGAGGCAGGCGGCGTATACGCTGTGATCAAGGAGCTGCTGGATGCGGGACTCATCAACGGAGACTGCATGACAGTTACAGGAAAGACCATTGGCGAGGCGGTTGCAAATTCCGTAAACAGAAATCCTGAGGTCATCAGACCGATAGATAATCCGTACACAAAGACCGGCGGTCTGGCAGTTCTCAAGGGCAATCTGGCTCCGGACGGCTCCGTTGTAAAGCGCTCCGCTGTGGCTCCTGAGATGCTGAAGCACAGCGGTCCTGCAAGGGTCTTCGACTCCGAGGACGACGCCATCGAAGCAATCCTGGGCGGAAAGATCAACGAAGGTGACGTGGTAGTCATCCGCTACGAGGGGCCTAAGGGCGGTCCGGGCATGAGAGAGATGCTGAATCCTACATCTGCTATCGCAGGTATGGGTCTGGGCAGCACCGTTGCTCTCATCACAGACGGAAGATTCTCCGGCGCAAGCCGCGGCGCATCCATCGGTCACGTTTCTCCGGAAGCGGCTGTGGGCGGTCCGATCGCACTGGTTCACGAGGGAGACATCATCGAGATCGACATCAACGGACTCTCCATAAATCTGGCTGTTTCCGATGAAGAGCTGGAAAAGAGAAGAGCTGAGTGGCAGCCGAGAGAGCCGAAGGTTACCACCGGTTACCTCCGCAGATATGCGGCTATGGTTACCAGCGGCAACAGAGGCGCTGTTCTCGAAGTTCCGGGAGAAAAATAGAGACATTATTATTGAAAATACTGGCGCCGGCGGAAAGAAAACTGCCGGCGCCTCTTTTATTTTTAAAATAAGGTGCTTTTTTGAATGCAACACATTGATTTGTGTACAATTTTTTGATAAAATGTCCATTAGTTAAAAACGAATGCTTAATAGGGGGTGTTCGGATTTGACGAGTATATTATTTGTTTACTTTTAAGGGGGTAACTAAAATGGCAGAAGCAAGAATGTTTTACCAGGAAGATTGTAATATTTCATTACTCGATGGTAAGAAAATCTGCATTATCGGCTATGGTTCACAGGGCCACGCTCACGCGCTGAATCTCAAGGAATCAGGCTGCGACGTAGTAATTGGTCTGTATGAGGGTTCCAAGTCCAAGGCTAAGGCTGAGGCACAGGGCCTGACAGTACTTCCGACTGCTGAGGCTGTTAAGCAGTCTGACATCATCATGATCCTGATCAACGATGAAAAGCAGGCTGACATGTATAAGACAGACGTAGCTCCTAACCTCAAGGCAGGAGATATGCTCATGATCGATCACGGATTCAACATCAACTACAAGCTGAACGTTCAGCCTGCAGATGTGGACGTTACTATGATCGCTCCTAAGGCACCTGGTCACACAGTTCGTTCCGAGTATCAGGAAGGCAAGGGAACTCCTGCACTGGTTGCAGTTGAGCAGGACGCAACAGGCAAGGCTCTCGAGATGGCACTGGCTTACGGCGCAGGCATCGGCGCTGCAAGAGCAGGTATCCTGGAAACTACATTCAAGACTGAGACTGAAACTGACCTCTTCGGTGAGCAGGCAGTTCTCTGTGGCGGCGTTTCCGCACTCATGCAGGCTGGTTTCGAGACTCTCGTTGAAGCAGGTTACGATCCGAGAAACGCTTACTTCGAGTGCGTTCACGAGATGAAGCTCATCGTTGACCTGATCTACCAGTCCGGCTTCGCAGGCATGAGATATTCCATCTCCAACACTGCTGAATTCGGCGATTACGTAACAGGTCCTAAGATCGTCACTGAAGAGACTAAGAAGTCCATGAAGAAGATCCTTTCCGACATTCAGGACGGAACTTTCGCTTCCGAATTCATCCAGGATATGAAGAACGGACAGATCCACTTCCAGGCTATGAGAGCAAAGGCTGCTGCTCATCCGACTGAGGAAGTCGGCGCTGAGATCAGAAAGCTCTACAGCTGGAACGACGACAGCTCAAAGCTCATCAACAACTAAGTCCGGCAGGTCGTCCTGAGGGGGATTAGCAGGAAGACCGCATGGCAGTTTTGATGATGAAATTGTTATCAGAGGCAGAAGATGTTTATTCTTCTGCCTTTTTTTTATCCGGAGGATGCCGATATTATTAATGTGGTTTGCTGCGGGCAGAGAGCCTGCGGCCCCATTTTCACGGAAACGCTGCCGCTTTTGGCGGGCGGCGATCGTACCAAGGAGTTTTATATGAAGATCTGGCTGCTGCGTCACGGACAGACGCGTTATAACATAGGACACCGGATGCAGGGACTCACCGACGAGCCTCTGAACGAGACGGGAATCGCCCAGGCGAGGGCTGCGAGAAAGTACACTGAAGGCGTGGTGTTTGACGCAGTGTACGCAAGCCCGCTTAACAGAGCGATAAATACAGGGGCCATCGTGGGTGGCGTGGATCCTTCGGAAGTGATAATAGATGACAGGATCATAGAGACGGATTTCGGGAAATACGAGCTGGAAAAATTCGGGAGCATGGGTCTGCCGATGATAGCTTACTGGTCTCTGCCGGAGATCTTCCCTGCGCCGGATACGGTGGAGACGGTGAAGTCCATGGTGACAAGGGCATCCTCATTTCTCAGGGATATCGAGAGCAGATACGCCGGGGCGGATTCACCGGACCATGATGTGAACATCCTGGTGGCTTCCCATGGGGGAATCCTCAGGTCTCTCAACGGCTATCTTTCTGACCGGCGGAACGGAATTCTGTGGCGGCCCAAGATGCACAACTGCGAACTCAGGGTCTATGAATCCCGGGAGGGGAGACACCGCCTGCTGGCTCAGTACAGGGACAACTGAAAAGCCGGGCCGGAGGCCGCCCTTATTTATGTTTGGCTGTTGATATATGAATTACATCGGAGATCGGAATAATGGAGAACAGAGAAGTATTTAAAAAATATGCGCCGATGGCGCTGCTGATATTCGTACTGGTTTTATGCGTGAAATACTCTTCGGAGCTTGTGGGAGTGGGGAGCGCGGTGATCGGTGCGATGACTGCGCTGCTGCTTGGCGGGGTTATAGCTTTTATCGTGAATATCCCCATGAAAAAGTATGAGAAGCTGTACAGGAAGATCCTGGGAGAAAAGGCGAAGGGCTGCAGAGGCGTGAGCGTGCTTCTGGCCTTTTTCACCATTGTGATCCTGTTCCTGCTGATCGCGGGGATCATCCTTCCGCAATTTCTGGACAGCATCTACAGCGCGGCTATGGCAGGCTACACTCAGCTGCAGGATCTGCTCACAAATCTTAAGACGAATCAGTATTTTGGCCAGTATGCCGCTTCAGTGCAGGATCTCCTGCCGAAAAAGATGGACGTGTCCTCACTTCTCAACAAAGTGGGCGGATTTGTTGCCACCGGGGCAAGCGGGCTGTTTGCATCTGTGGTGATGTCTGTTTCGGCACTGGTTTCGGGAGTGACGAATCTCGTTCTGGGGATCATGTTCTCCTTCTACATTCTCGGAAACAAAGAGACTCTGGCTCGTCAGTTTTCCGGCCTAATAAGCACATATCTGCCTGAGACCTGGTCCGGAAGGATCCTCATTTTCGTAACGGAACTCGGCAGAAACTTTGGAAATTTCATCGTGGCTCAGGTCACAGATGCGACTATACTCGGAACTCTCTGCGGCATCGGTATGCTGATCCTGCAGATACCTTATGCCGGGACCTGCGCTGTCATCGTGGGTTCCATGGCCATCATCCCGGTGGTGGGTGCGGTCCTGGGCGCTCTGATGTCAGCTGTGCTGATCCTGACTGTTTCGCCGGTGAAGGCAGTGATATTTCTGATCTTTATCGTGGTTCTTCAGCAGGCTGACAGCAATCTCCTGTATCCGAGGGTGATAGGTAATTCTCTGAACCTGCCGAGCATGTGGGTCCTGGCATCCGTCACCGTGGGCGGTGGGATCGCCGGGGTCCTGGGAATGCTCTGCGGAGTGCCTGTAACGGCAACAGTCTACAAACTCCTGAGAGAAGATTATCACAGGAGAAACGGAATCGTGGAGGAACTTCCGGAGTCGCCGCGATAAATGCAATCACTCCCGTAACGGGGATAATAACCTTCTTCGGGGATCTGGTTCCCATCAATGCGTTCATGACCATCGTCATCTTCTATCTGGAACCGTCCATATCCGCTATCCGGATAGTAGCACTGGGATTCGCAGTCTGCATTCACACGATTATCAGCCGGAGGTGGCAAAGAGGGCCTCACTTTTCGTTGAAGAGATAGGCCTGACGATCCTGGAAAAGAACAGTAAGAATAAGAAACCGGTTACAATCGGAACATGATGCGATTTTCCCGGAAATGATGGCCCGTACAGACACTAAACACCAAAATACAGGAACTGACAGGTCACAACTTGTACAGACCTGCGGTAAGAGAACTGAAAAACGGGTACATCCATTGAAGAACATTGGATGTACCCGTTTATTATTCATATCTGATGTCTGTCCGGACCGGCAGTTTACTACGCAAGGAAGTTCAGGAAGCCGGTGGACTGGATGAACAGGATGGTCATCACTATCGGAGTCACATACTTGATCATCACGATGTAGATCTTCTTTCTGCCCATCTTTTCGCCGTTCTTTTCCATCTCTTCGATGATCCATTCCGGTTTCATGATCCAGCCGATGAGGATGGATGAAAGAATAGAGATGAACGGCATCATTACGGAGTTACTGATGTAGTCCATGATGTCGAGAATCTGGCCCACAGTTCCGTTAGGAAGCGGAACCTCCACATAGAATACGCTGTATCCCAGGGCGATCACAACGGAGATCGCGATGTAGACGAGGCTCAGAACCAGTGTAGTCCTCTTTCTTCCCGTGTGGAAGATCTCCATGCAGTTGGAAGTTACAGTTTCCAGTACGGATACGCAGCTCGTGAGGGCTGCGAAAGTAGCCATGATAAAGAACGCGGCGCCGATGATCACGCCGATGGTGCCGCCCATGGCGTTGAACACCTTAGGGAGCGATACGAACATCAGTGACGGACCGGAGCTCATGCCGTCCGCGCCTGTGAATACGAAGATGGCAGGAATGATCATAGCTCCTGCTATAACAGCCACGAAAGTGTCGAATATCTCGATCTGAGTGGCGGACTTGCCCAGGTCGACTTCGTCCTTGACGTATGAACCGTAGGTGATCATGATACCCATGGATACGCTGAGGGAGAAGAACAGCTGGCTGGTGCAGTCCAGAAGAATCTGCAGGAATCTGTGCACCGTGAGTCCCGTGAGGTCAGGAACCAGGTAAACCTTGAGGCCGTCCAGACCGGTACGCAGAGTTCCGTCCTCGTTCGTATGGTGCAGCGTCAGTGAATAGATCGCAATTGCGATTATCATTATCAGCAGCAGCGGCATCATGATCCTGGAAGCTCTCTCAATGCCTTTCTCAACGCCGTTGTACACGATGAATGCCGTCATGGCCATGAACAGTACAGCGAAGCTGGAAGATGCTATAGGGTTGGTGATGAAAGAGACGAAGTAGCCGTCTCCTGCTGCAGCTGAAGCCTCATCGGTGAAGTAGGTGACTACGTACCTGGTGATCCATCCGCCGATGACAGCGTAATAGGTCATGATGATGACCGGAACCAGGAATGTGATGATACCGAGGAACTTCCACTTCGGACTCATTGATGCGTATGCGTCAACCGAACTTTTCTTTGTCCTTCTGCCGATGGCGATATCTGAAGCCATCAGCGCGTGACCGAAGGTGAGCAGAAGTATCAGGTAGATGAGGATGAAGAGTCCTCCTCCGTCTCTTGCTGCCAGGTAAGGGAAACGCCAGAGGTTTCCGACACCTACGGCCGAACCTGCGGCAGCCAGAACGAAACCGAGATGTCCCGTAAAACTGCCTCTCTTTTTCTTTTCCATAAACTTTATTCTCCTGTGATTCCGGGCGAAACCCGCCCGTTTTTAATTTACTCTCCGACTGCCGTAAGCGACAAACGGCAATCGTATACATATAAAAAACATTATGACAGAAATACATGTATTAATAAAGGTCAAAAAGTGAATTGAAGACAGAAATACAATTTTGAAAGGTCTCATAATGGGGTACGGATACTGTAAATGCTCTGTAAAGTATGATATGATTACATAGCATGTGCCGGCGTTCCGGCTGCAGGATACAGCCGGATGAACACATTGCAGATTCGATGAATAAGGAGATTGTTTACATATGAATGACAAGTATGAAATAGTCAGAAAAGAATATATTGATGATATACACTCAGAAGCGACGCTGCTGCGCCATAAGAAGAGCGGAGCACGGATCGTACTGCTGGAAAACGGGGATGAGAACAAGGTATTTAACATAGCTTTCCGCACACCTCCGGCAAATTCCACAGGTGTGGCTCATATAATAGAACACACGGTGCTCTGCGGCTCGAGAAAGTTTCCGCTGAAAGACCCGTTTATCGAGCTGGCAAAGGGTTCGCTGAACACTTTCCTGAATGCCATGACATATCCGGACAAGACCATGTATCCCATCGCAAGCTGCAACGATACTGATTTCATGAATCTCATGGACGTGTATCTGGATGCGGTCTTTTATCCGAACATCTACAGAGAGGAAAAGATCTTCCGTCAGGAGGGCTGGCACTACGAGCTGGAGGACAGGGACGGAGAACTCACTTATAACGGCGTGGTGTACAACGAGATGAAGGGCGCATTTTCCACAGCAACTGATGTGCTGGACAGGAAGATCTTCGATTCGCTGTTTCCGGATACGCCTTACGGTGTGGAATCCGGCGGAGACCCGGAATTCATTCCTGAACTGACATATGAAGAATTTCTGGACTTCCACAGAAAGTATTATCATCCGTCAAACAGCTACATCACTCTTTACGGCGATATGGATATGGATGAGAAGCTGGAGTGGCTGGATCGTGAATATCTCAGCGCTTTCGACAGGATCAGCGTGGACTCTGAGATCGCCATGCAGGAGCCTTTTCAGAAACCTGTGGAACTGATCGTTCCGTATCCGATCCTTGACAGCGAGAATGAGACGGAGAATACGTATCTCTCCGAGAGTTTCGTCATCGGAGATTACAGAGACCCGGTGACCAATATCGGTTTTTCTGTTCTGAAATACGCACTCCTGGACGCTCCGGGGGCTCCTGTGAAGCAGGCTCTGCTGGACGCACATATCGGCAAGGACATCATCAGCACCTACTCAGATGGCATAATCCAGCCTTTCCTGACTATTACGGCGAAGAATGCGGAGGAGGCAGACAGGGACAGATTCCTTGAGATAATAAGGGAATCGCTGAATTCTCTGGCAGAGAACGGAATCGAAAAGAAGACGCTTCTTTCAGGTATAAACTACTTTGAATTCCGTTTCAGGGAAGCTGATTACGGATCATATCCGAAGGGACTTCTCTACAGCATAGATCTCTTTGACAGCTGGCTCTACGATGAGGAAGATCCGTTTGAATACCTCCGTGAGATCAGAGTCTTTGAGGAATTGAAGAAGAAAGCGGAGGAAGGTTTCTTTGAGGAACTGATAAGAAAGTATCTGCTGGATAATACGCATTCAGCGATCGTCACGCTGAAGCCTCAGAAGGGGCTCACTGCTGAAAAGGATGCGGCTGTTGCGGCTAAGCTGGCAGAGTACAAGGCAACTCTCAGCGATGAGGAAGTAGAAGCTCTGGTTAAGGCCACCGGGGAACTGAAGGCATATCAGCAGGAAGAGGATACTCCGGAGGCCATAGCAAGCCTGCCGATGCTCAGGAGAAGCGACATCGACAGAAAGAGCCCGGTGAAGCTGTCCACGGAGGTTCGGGATGTGGATGGCACGACATTCCTCATGCATCACTACGATACCAACGGAATCGCATATCTGACACTTCTGTTCGACACGAAGGACGTTCCTGACGACATGATCCCGTATCTCGGGGAACTCAACCACGCCCTGGGTCTCATGAGTACGGAGAATTACACTTATGGTGAATTATTCCACGAGATCAACAGCAGAACCGGCGGAATCGGTTCCGGACTGAGGATCACTCCACTGGCTGACGGTGAAAATATGGTGGATGACAAGTACCGCATGGTTTCAGTGACCGCAAAGTATCTGTATCAGGAACAGGATTTTGTCTTTGACATCATACGGGAAATGCTGACTACCACGGACTATACGGATGAAAAGAGACTGAAGGAGCTGATCGACAGCCGGACTTCAGCGCTGAGAAACGGTCTGCAGGCCGCAGGGCACGTGGCTGCGGTGGACAGGGCTCTGTCGTATCACACTCCGTCAAATGCCTGGATGGACAGGGTGGGCGGAGTGAGTCACTACCGCCTTCTCGAGGACATCGGTCACGATTTTGAGGGAAAAAAGGACGAGCTTATATCGAAGCTGCAGGAACTTGCACGCATGGTCTTCCGTCCGGAGAATCTCACGGTGAGCATCAATGCAGAGGAAAAGGGCTTTGAAGGTGCTGAAGAGCAGATCGTAAGACTCAGAGAAGGTCTCTTTAAAGACGATGTCCGCAGAGGTTCTTTTGAATGGAAGGCAGAGCGGAAAAACGAAGGTTTCGTTACATCCGGACAGGTGCAGTTCGTAGCACTCGCCGGGAATTTCATGGACGGTGGATACAAATACACCGGTGCATACAAGATATTAAAGGTTCTGCTGAACTATGAATACATGTGGATGCAGGTTCGCGTTCTGGGCGGGGCCTACGGCTGCATGAGCAATTTCCGCCGTACCGGGGCGAGCTACTTCGTCTCATACAGGGATCCGCACATGAAGCGGACGTTTGATGTCTTCAAGGGAATTCCTGAATATCTGGAGAACTTTGATGCTGATGAGAAAACCATGACCAAGTTCGTGATCGGAACCATCAGTGAGATGGACACTCCGCTGACAGCTTCCGGAAAGGGCGCGCTGTCTCTGACCTGCTGGCTGACGGGCATCACAGATGAAGATCTGCAGAGGGAGAGAGAACAGGTGCTGGAGGCACAGCCTGAGGATATCAGAGCACTTGCCGGACCTGTCAGAACCATTGTGGAGGGTGACAATATCTGCGTCATCGGCAGTGAGACTGTCATGGAGAGGGATGCTGAGATCTGCTTCAGTGTGGAACCTCTGGTGCCGGTTTACTGATTCCGGGACGGAAGGGGAAGGATGGCCCCATTAGTATTGGAGAATTATCATGGAACAGAAGAATCCTGATATGGATATAAAATGCATAGCGCTGGATCTGGACGGAACCACGCTCATGGATGCCAACAGGCTGAGTGACGCCAACAGAGATGCTCTGCTGCGGGTGCTGGACAGAGGCGTTGAGGTTGTGGTTGCCAGCGGAAGACCGAGGCATTCTCTTCCTGAGTCGGTTACTGGCATTGATGGAGTGAATTACGCGATCACATCAAACGGATCGGAGGTGTATGATCTCAGGTCCGGGGAGTGTCTCAAGAGGGCCATTCTCGATGAAAGGGCAGTGGATCTCATAATGCGCGAAGGCGGGAAGTACGATGTTGCGGTGGAAGTTTTCATAGAGGGACAGGCATACTGTTCACTTTCATTCTTTGAAGATCCGACTGCCTATGGTGTTCCTGCGGAATACCGTCACTATATTACCTCCACCAGAATTCCCCAGGAGGACATAGACGGGTTCATACGGGGACATCTGGGAGAGTACGGAAACATCGACTTCATAGTAAAAGACGTGGCTGTGGGGACTGCGATACGCAAGGAGTTCCGGGAATACGGCGAAATGGTATATGTCACATCCTCAACTGACAGCAGGGTGGAGTTCGGAACAGTGGACTCCGGCAAGAACAAGGCTCTGAAGTTCGTGACGGATCATCTCAAGATCGAAAGGGAGCAGGTGGCTGCATTCGGAAATGCCGACAACGATGCGGAGATGCTGCAGTTTGCGGGAGTCGGCATCGCTGTGGCGGATTCCAGTCTGAGATGTCTGAAGGCTGCGGATTATGTCACCAGGGCCTGCCGTGAGGACGGAGTGGCCTGGGCCATTGACAATATATTGATGCTCTGATGGAAAAGCGGATGCCGGTCCTGCCGGCAGATTTACAGAAAAAGGGATGATATAGTGTTGAAGATTGCATGTATAGGGGACAGCATCGTTGAAGGTGCTCCATATGAAAGAGAGAGAAGCTTTCCCGCAGAACTCGCCCGGATTACGGGCTGGGAAGTGCTGAATTACGGCATCAGCGGAGCTCTGACAGAGGAGGTTGCCGCTGAGGAGGATCTGGCGCTGGGCGTGATGCCTGATGTGCTGGTGATCCTGTGCGGGACGAACGATGCCTGCAATGCCATGTTCGGAGCTCGCGGAATGTGGGCGAACATCAGGGAAATGGCTGTCAGGGGTACAGCCGCGGGTGCGAAGCCGGTGGTGCTGTCGCCCGTTCTCATCGACGAGTATAAGGCTGCGAGGGTAATCGGATCTCTTGGACCGCTGAATCAGATCTCCGGAGCTGATGAGGGAGGGGACCCTGTAGGGGCTCAGTACGCCTCCGCCAACAGAAGGCTCATGGAGCTCAGAGAACTGATGGTGTCGGAATGCGGCCGGGAAGGCTTCATATTCATAGATCTGCAGGAAGAGTACAGGAAATGCAGATCCTATTATGACGGGATTCATCCGGACGAAGAGGGCTACAGATTTATTGCCGGATTCGTTGCGGAAGAGTTGAAAAAACACATATAATTTTTTTAGTACGAAAAGAAAGGCACTACAAATGAAACTCGGAAATTATCTGGAAAATGTCAGAAACGGCTCACCACTGGTACACAACATCACCAATTACGTGACGGTCAACGATGTGGCAAATGTTCTCCTGGCCTGCGGCGGAAGCCCGATCATGGCGGATGAACCCGATGATGCTGAGGAGATCACGGCTATCTGCGGAGGACTGAACATCAATATCGGAACACTTAACAGCAGGACGATAGAAGCGATGCATGCGGCTGGCAGAAAAGCTCAGGAACTGGGGCACAAGCTGCTGCTGGATCCTGTGGGTGCGGGAGCCAGCAGACTGAGGACTCAGACCTGCCTGGATCTCATGGAGGAACTTCACTTCGACGTCATCCGTGGAAATATCTCCGAGATCAAGACTCTGGCACAGGGGTCCGGTACGACCAGAGGCGTGGACGCTGATGTGGCTGATGCCGTGACAGAGGAAAACCTTGATAAAGCAGTGGATTTTGTGAAGACCTTTGCAAATAAGACCGGAAGTGTGATAGCGGTCACAGGCGCGATCGATCTGGTGAGCGCCGGAGAGAGATGTCCAGTGATCCGCAACGGCCGTCCGGAAATGGGACGCATCACAGGAACCGGCTGTCAGCTTTCGGGACTGATGACGGCATATCTGGTAGCTAATCCGGATGATACTTTCGGCGCTGCCACTGCTGCAGTCTGCCTCATGGGCCTGGCCGGTGAGATCGGCATGGCGGCTATGGC
>JAIKWW010000032.1 GCA_024684465.1 Clostridia bacterium
GGAAAACATATAATTTATCTTTTAACAGGTTACCGCACACATATCAAAACAGTAACATGAACATAATACGTTGTCATATGCAACTTTTTGCAAAATATTGACGAAAACTGTCAATACCATCCATTTTGCTGCACTCGGGGATTATTTTCTTCTGTCCAGCAGTTAAAATACCTCCCCATCCGGTAACATGAGTCAAATCATTCTTGTAACATCAGTACAATATGGTGTTTTTCGTATGAGCCGGAGCGCATTTTATCCGTTTATCCGGTACATATCCACCCACTTTTCCCTGTTTCCGGTGGAAAAACCAACTTTCTGCCTCCCGGGTTACCCGTAACAGGTACAGTCCCTTTTCCGGTCGATGAATACTCTCTAAAAAAGTCAAAAAACAGAAACACGCACCTTTCGATGCGTATCTCTGCTGTTATGAAATATTTAGGAATTGAATATAGTGTTGTGCGTATTCAGATGAGCTCTTTCACTTATTTTAAACCTTTAAGTGATTGCTCCAATTTACTTGTTTTAACAAACCTATCATTTACAATTTATATTATACCTAACGCGGTAACATTTCAATTACAATTTCAAAAATTTTTTTGAAATTTTTCAGTCTCTTTTTTTACATCAGGAGCTGTTGCATAACAACAGCTCCTGTGCGCGATTTCTCGCTTTGGGTGTGTGTATGTGTATGAAGAGATTCGTTTTGCAATTTTAGTACAGGAACTTGGCCTGATAATTGGTTCCGTCTCCGATGTAGGACATTATGGAGCTGCTCTCTCTTCCGGAGGAAGCGAAAGTAGGATCCATGAGTTTCCAGCTCTGTCCGTCGAAATAGATGAAACCGTTGATCCATCCGTCTTCAGCAGTGTATGCATTGATCCATGCGTGATATGCCTTGCCGGAGTATCCAACCACCAGTTTGGCCGGAATGCCCTGGCTTCTCAGCATGCCTGTCATGAGGGATGCATAGTCAAAGCAGATGCCCTTCTTGCTGGTCAGAAGTTTGTCCAGATCCGGAAGATATCCGCTCTTGACACTTCTGGCAAGCTCTCTGTCATATGAGATGTTGCCGATTACCCAGTAATAGATCTCTTTGATCTTGTCGACATCATTGTTCTGATTTGCAGTGAGCTGCGCTGCCAGCGATACGATCTTGCTGCTTTCATTATAGTTAACGTACTGGTTCGGCGTCAGGAAAGGCGCGAACTCGTCTGTCAGCTTGACACTGACAGATGTACTGTAAACTGTCGAATACTGATTACCGGAGATGTTCTCATACACTGTAACAGTGTACTTGCCATTTCCGCCGGAAAGCGGGAAGGTCTCATAATCGCCGATCTTTGTGATGTAATACGTGTAGCTTACGCCGTCAGGAGCAGCCACGATCAGCATCAGTTTCTTACTTGTTTTCGCGAGATACTTGACCATGATATATCCGTCAGACGTGTTTGACATGTCGATGGTCACCTTGCCGTTGCCCTTCGTCACCTCACCTGAAGCCTCAGGCATGATGAGGGAGGAAACTGCAGGGGCTCCCGATACAACTTTTTCAGTTTCGATTGCAGGTTCTTCATCCTGACCCGTTGACGCAGAACCCTCTTCTGCGTCAGCGGACAATCCTGTCTCATCCGCCGCAGCCTTGGGAACGTCCTGCTCTGATAAATACTCTGTTTTAGTGCTGCTGCCGCATCCAGCGAACGATGCAGCGATCATCACTCCACTGAGAGCGACCGCAGCGAATTTCATTTTTCTGCTCTTCATAATATGTTCGCCTCTTTTTCTCTTCAATCCAAACCTGTTCAACACCTGGTCGCCGGGCCCGTTACCCGGTCACACCGAATCTTTTCCGGAGCCGTGCCCCGGTCTACACACTGCTGTATTTTTTCACGCGCAGTACAGCCTTCTGCACTCGTTCTGTTGTCTAAATTATATCACTTCAGTTTCACTTTGCAACACTTTTACTTAAATTTTGCGATTTTTGTCACCGTTCGTTATTAGGCGATTAATCAGTAATTTCAAGGCTTTCGCCCCGGTTACAGCAGCAAAAGGGAAATCTTTCGCCAAAGTACCCTCAAGTAACAGTCCATATACATTATTCGCCTCTTTTTTGTCACTCTGTCAGCCTGTTATTTTATATATTATTTATATATTTTTTTAATCCACATCCATATCTAATTCATATATATTTTCATGTTTTTTATATTTATTCATATAGTATGATCATTTTTATGTACAAACACCCAGAACCTGTTTCTGATTTTCTTACATTAAAATTGTTTCAATTATCCTGCTTCATTCTGTTCGATTCACTTTCATTTATTCATCACATTCTGTTTTAATTTCGTTTAAGGTTCGCTTGCTATCCTTAGGTGCAGAAAGATAAAACCAACTCATCATTATACATAAGAAAGGAATTGATATCATGAAGGCAAAAGAAATTCTGGCATCCCGGAGTCGACGCCTGGGAAGAAAGATCCTGGCATTCACCCTCACGGGAATTATGATGCTGACTCCGGCATACGCATTTGCTTCGAGCAGCAGTTCAAGTTACAGCACCAGCGGCGCCACCACATTCACATTCAGCGATGACGGCATCGACGTGGATGAGGGAAACTACGACGATTACGAGATCGACGGCACAGACCTCAAGATCACGGGAGAAGGAACCTACATCGTGACAGGTGACTGCGATGACGGAACAATTGTCGTGAAGAAGGGAGTTACAGATGTGACTCTGGTTCTGGACGGCCTGGATCTCACATCCGCAGATTCCGCCCCGATCACATTTAACAAGAGCTCCGAAGGTACCATAATCGCGGCTTCCGGTTCCACCAACAATCTGGCAGACACGGAGAAGAACAACGACGAAACCTACACTGACAATTCTGAAGCAGAAAACGCGGTGATCAAACTGAAGGACGGTTCAGATGTGACCATCGCCGGCACGGGAACCATCAACATCGATGCCAATGGCAAAAACGGTATCAAATCAGGTGCCAGCACCGATGAAGAAGGGGACGCATCCCTCACCATCGAGGACGTAACCCTGAACGTTGACTGCGACGTAAACGACGGCATCAATGCAGAAGCCACTCTCAATATAGTCAGCGGCAGCATCACCGTTTCTGCAGCTGACGACGGCATCCACAGTGATTACTATCTCAACTTCGGAAAGTCCGGAGCAGACGACGATGATCTCACTGTCAACGTCAAAGAAGCTGTGGAGGGCATCGAAGGTGCAGAGATCAACTTCTACTCAGGCACCATCAGCACTTCCACCACAGATGACGGCATAAACGCAGCAAACAGCGACCTTACAAACTACGATTTCAAGATCAACATCTACGGTGGAGACATAACTGTGGACACTCCATCCGGAGACGGCATCGATTCCAACGGGTCCATCAGCGTTTCAGGAGGAACGACCGAAGTCTACGGACAGACATCCGGCGATAATTCTCCGCTGGATTGTGAAGGCAGTTACACCATTACAGGGGGAACTGTTCTCGGCGTAGGCACCTCCGGCATGGAAGGCGGCAAACCCACCACTGCGGGCCAGGCTTATGTCACATTCGGCGGCGGCATGGGCGGTGGCTTCGGAGGTATGCGGGGCGGCATGATGAACGGCACTGCTCCGACCGCCGATGCTGCACAGCAGGGAACTAACGGCACTGCTCCGAGTGACATGAGCGGTTCTGCACCTGCAGGCTTCAACGGTAACGCAGGCGGCTTCGGAGGCATGCGGGGCGGCATGATGAACGGCACTGCTCCGACCGGTACCGGACAGCCGGCCATGAACGGCACTGCCCCTGACGGCAGCACTGCAACTTCCGAAGGATCATCCTCAGTTTCCGTAAGTGCCGGAGACACCATCGAGATCGTGGATTCCAGCGGCAACACAGTTTACACCGCTACAGCTGCGAGATCGGCAAGCTTCGTGTTCTTCTCCTCCGGAGATCTGACGGAGGGCGAGACTTACACCCTTAAGCTCAACGGCTCATCCGCAGCCACTGCTACTGCTTCCACCGAGGCCGGCACTGCAGGCTTCGGCGGCGCAGGCGGCGCAGGCGGCCAGCTGCCGGCGAATGGAACCGCGGCTGAGAGCGGAAAGGCACCTGCCGGCGGTCAGGTTCCGGCAGGCCAGGCACAGCAGGGAACCACGAATTCCTCCGGTTTCAGCGATGTGGCCGACAACGCCTGGTACTACGAGGCTGTAAAAAATGTCACCGGCAAGTCATATATGAGCGGCACCGATAAGAGTTCATTCTCTCCCGACACCGCCATCACGAGGGGCATGGTGGCCACAGTTCTCTACAGAATGGCCGGAGCTCCCGCAGTTTCAGGCAACAGCGGTTTCAGCGACGTTCCTGCCGGACAGTGGTACTCAGATGCCATTGCATGGTGTGAACAGAACAGCATCGTCACGGGACTGGGCGACGGCACTTTCGGAGTCAATACCAATGTGACCAGAGAACAGCTCGCCACCCTCATCCTGAGATATGCGCAGTATGCAGGTAAAGACGTATCCGCAGCAGGTTCTCTCAACAGCTTCAACGATTCCTCCAAAGTGGCATCCTGGGCCGAATCCGCACTCAGCTGGGCCAACGGCTCAGGCCTGATCAAAGGATATGATGACGGATCACTCAAACCACAGGGCACAGCAACCCGGGCAGAGTTTGCGCAGATCCTCACAAATTTCACGAAGTAGACTCATAAGATAAAATGTGAGTTAATGGAACACTTGCTGATTAAACAGCTGATCATTCCGAATAAAAGACTCCCCGCAGCTGCGGGGAGTCTTTTATTATGCCTCGGGCAAAGGCATACGATAGATAGATGCTGAAAGGGCATTCAACATGAGTGTTTTGCTGTTTTAAAATGCTCCTGAAGCCCACTCTTTTTCCAGTGCCGCCCAGTCGCGGTCAGGCAGGATGCCCGTCCACGTCTCTACACCATCTTCGATAGTGTAATCATGAGTGTTTGTAGCTTCCTGAACTGCCACGTAGTACCATGCTCCCACCGGGTTGTCGGACCACCTGGCCATGTTATCCAGCAGGCCGCTTGCGCTGATCTTGTCACGGCCCAGAACTCTGTTCAGCAAAGTCATAGCTTCGGCTCTCGTGATAGGAGCATCCGGCTTGAAGCTGCCATCCTGATAACCTGTGATATAGCCCAGAGCCGCCGCTCTTCTGATATAATTCTCTGCCCAGTGTCCGCCGATATCAGTAAAGCTGATGTTTGCAGTGCTTACATCCGATTCGTCGAATCTCGCCGCGATCGTCGCAAACTCCGCTCTCGTGATATTTCCGGATGGAAGGAATGTTCCGTCAGTGTAGCCTGAGAGAACGCCGCCGTTGGACAGAGTCGACACAGCGTTGTTGTACCACGCACCTGCGGCTGTATCCTTATAGCTGTTGCTGCTGCTCCAGATCGCCTTTCTGGATTCGTCAGTGAGCAGTCTGAAGAAGATCGTAGCCACCTCTGCTCTCGTAATCTTGTTTTCAGGTCTTACTGTGCCGTCTTCATAACCGATCACGTATGCCACGTGGTCAGCCTTGTTGAGTTCAGGCGTTTCAGCCAGTGGAACTTCAGGCTCAGGCACCGTTACTGTAGCTCTACCTCCTGAACGGCCGCCACCGCCGGTGTTATTATTACCACCGCCGTTTACGGTGTAGGAAACCGTCGGAATGTAGAATTCCTCCGGACGCTCCTTCTCGAAACCATAGTCCTCGCTGGCTGCGGAGACCATATTCCTGTATTCTTCTTCAGGCTCAGAGCCCTGTCTCAGGCCGTCACGCACGAGCACCGCGCCATCCAGGACCTTGATGGTCGCACCGTCCACAGCGCCATCCCTGTCGCCCAGCGGATCGTAGGTGCCGTAAGTTCCCGGCGTCGTGGACGGATCCGCCAGCTCCTCTTCAAACTCAAAGGTGAAGTAGTGGAGCGGATTCAACAGGTTGACCGTATAATCTTTCTTGATATCTCCGAAATACTGCACGATCAGTGTCGGCTCGTCAAGGTATGAAAAGATGTCAAATTCTTCTCCGGCAGAGGTTTTTTCCGTATCGTCCGGTTCGGATTCAGCCACTACATCCGGCATTCCTTCAGGCATATAAAAAACCAGATACAGGAAGTCGCCCATCCCATAGGTCTCGCCGGATTCCTCTTCGCCTTCACGACCCTCGCTATTTGCATCAACTTCATCGTCGTCTTCATCGTCCGAACGCTTGATCAATCCGAATCCGAACACTTGCGTGCCCTCGGGCAGTTCTTCCACAACCTCGCCCGGATCAACCTGATATGCTTTGAAATCCTTGCTGATGAAGCCCGTTTCCTCGTCTCTTTCAGGCTTCTGCCCGTTGAACACTTCCTTCACGTAATCTTCGTCAAACTGTTCGTAATTCTTTTCGTAATACTCTGTATCTTCGAACTTCCGGCCTTCCGGCACATACACGTACTCATAATCCACGAGTTTGAATTTTGAAATGTCCAGCGTCCCGACTTCGTCTCCGGTCAGCGCAAGCTTGAACTTCGGCGACAGTTTGAATGCCACGGTCGTTTCTTCATATAAAGTGTCGTTCTGCTTGCTCATCCTCGCCGGATTCCTGTGACGTCCGTCCTCCCGGGCAACGGCTGCACCACCCGAACCGGCAGCACCGGAAGGCCAGTCGTAATCAACGTCATAGTCATCATAGTCGTCATCGCCATAGTCGTCATCATAGTTATTTTCCTCGTCAAACTCGCCCTTGCCGAGATCGTGCTTCAGGTAATAATCCTCAGGGTCAACTCCCTCATTTACAGGCAGCGTCATCTTAACCGTTGTGGTGTACTTACCATCCGCGCCCTGCGTCAGGTTTGTAGCTTCCAGCTGCTTCGCCACTCTGCCCTCAGACGCCGGCAGCAGCGAGTTGACCTCTTCCACGTGGAGAGTTCCCTTCAACAGATTCAGCTTGATCGGTGGATCGTAGAACTCATAATCGTCCTCGTCTTCATCGTCCCCTTCAGCAGCGTTTACATCAGCGCCGGAGCCCTCGTATTCGCCCATTTCGTACAGATCCCAATCGAAGTCGTCAAAATCATCCAGATCATCAAACCAAGGATTCTCTCCATTTGCGATGTAGACAGTGGTGCTTCCATTATCAATCAATTCAAAGCTGAAGACTTCTCTGCTCAGG
>JAIKWW010000071.1 GCA_024684465.1 Clostridia bacterium
GGTGCGATCAAATCTTTTGCTGACAGTCAGCAGGTCAGACCATATATTGTAATCGGACGGCTTCAGCGCGAAAGATTACTGGAATATAATCGTTACATCTCCGAAAAAGTTCGATATAAGTGGGCCTGAATCAGGAAATTATCCATACCGGAACAGGTTCGGAGTGACTCTTATGAGTAGTAAGGATTATGGTCGATTCGAAGCCTGGGGCTTGTGCCGGTTGGCTTGCGGCCGGGGGCTGGCGATATTAATAATAAAATCTGCGAGATGATGGCAGCGCTAAGCTGCCCGGGGGAAGGACATGAATTTTCTGGGTAATCTGATATGGCTGGTCTGCGGCGGGCTGATCAGCGCGATTTTATGGTGGTTTGTGGGCGCAGTCTGGTGCATCACCATTATCGGGATTCCGGTGGGGCTGCAGTGCTTCAAGCTGTCGTCCATTTCGCTGAATCCGTTTGGCAAGGATGTGGCGATAGATGACAGCAATAATGTGTCATTTCTGATCAATCTGGTCTGGATCGTCATATTCGGCCTGGAACTGGCGGTGGCACATTTCATCTTCGGATGCTTTCTGTGTCTTACAATCATAGGCATTCCTTTTGGCAGGCAGTACTTTAAGATCGCGAAGCTGGCGCTGTTCCCCTTTGGGGCGAGGATAGTGAGGAGACGGTGAAAAGGACGGAAATGATCAGGAATAGCATAGTTAGAATTTACCTCTGAGGTTAATAGACACTTGACTAATTGCGAGATTTAAACTATTATAAATTTACCTCAAAGGTAAATTCGGAAGTGGGGCGATGGCTTGAAAATCACGTACAAGTATGACAAAATCGAGAAGGTTTGTACGGATGCCAAGACAGCAAAGAGAATCTATGGTCGGGAAATGGCCGATAAAATACATCAGCGTATAGACGAAATTAGTGCTGCAGATACAATTGAGATGATGATACAGTTTCATATCGGACGATGTCATCCGCTTACGAACAACAGGAAAGGACAATACGCGGTGGATCTGGTTCATCCGTACAGATTGATATTCGAGAAGAATGGCGACGAAATCCAAATAGCAAACATTTTGGAAATAGTCGATTATCATTAATAGTTAAGATGATGAGTCAAGGAGGTAGCACTATGGTGAGAAGTCGCAGTTATATTGCAACGCCACCTGGGGCGACAATTAAAGAGCAGTTGAACGACAGAGGCATGAGTCAGAAAGAGTTTGCGGCCAGGATGGATATGTCTGAAAAGCATATCAGTAAGCTTGTTAATGGTGAAGTGCTGCTTACACCGGAGACAGCCGTCAGGTTAGAGATTGTTTTAGGTGTTCCGGCTAAATTTTGGAATAATCTTGAGGCAATCTACAGAGAGAAGATTATTAAGGCGGAAGCGGAAAATGCAATGGATGCTGATGTTGAAATTGCCAAACGATTTCCTTATGTAGAGATGGCAAAGTTCGGTTGGGTTCCCGAAACCAGAGAGGCAAAGGAGAAAGTTGTTAATCTGAGAAAATATTTTGAAGTTGTTGAACTCTCGCTTCTTGGAAGTGAGCAGATTACGAGAATTGCCTGCAGGCGCCTGGCAATTACGGAAAAAAGTGATCTGGCATTGATGGCATGGGCGCAGGAAGCAAAGATTAAGGCGCGTGATATTCAAACCGCTCCGATTAACATCAAGGGCTTGATTTCTGCCATGCCTGAGATAAGGAAATTGACTGTTCTTAAATCTGTGGAATTCTGTCCACAGATCAGGAAACTTTTTTCGGATTTCGGAATAGCCTTAGTCTTTCTCCCACACCTTAAAGGGTCATTCCTTCAAGGCGCTTCTTTTATGGATGGGAACAAGATCGTCGTAGGGCTAACGGCCAGAGGGAAGGACTCGGATAAGTTTTGGTTCAGTTTGTTCCACGAACTTGCACACATTGCCCTTGGTCATGTAGGGCAGCTTAATGGTACATCTGAAGATGACGAGAAAGCGGCTGATAAATGGTCAGCTGATACACTTATTTCCCCCGATGATTTTGAAGTCTTCAGAAATGGCAGAGATTATTCGGAGGGACGAGTGCTCCAATTTGCAAAGACCCAGGGAATTGCTCCAGGGATAGTAGTTGGAAGAATGCAGCTGGAGGGAATGATCAAGTACAGCATGCTAAATAATTTAAAAGAAAAAATAGTACAAGAAATGCCGAGCTCATGACGCAAGGATTAGCCGGAGGAAATTTTTTGAGTCAGGGGCTTGTCAGAGATGGCAGGCTTCTTTATTTTGAAAGTCAGAGGAAGGTTGAAATGGATGCAGTAATATATATACATGGTGCCGGCGGCAGCGCGGAGGAGGCGGAGCATTACAGGGCTCTGTTTCCGGAGTGTGAGGTGATCGGGCTGGACTACCGGGGGAGCACGCCCTGGGAGGCGGGACCGGAGATCAGGGAAGCTGTTGCCGGCCTGAAGGTAGATTACGAGCGGGTGATTCTCATAGCTAACAGCATAGGGGCGTTTTTCTCGATGAATGCCGGCATAGAGGCGTATGTTGCCGGAGCATATTTCATTTCTCCCATCGTGGACATGGAGGGGCTGATCGGCGGGATGATGGCACAGGCCGGTGTTGCGGAGCGTGAACTGGAGGAACGGAAGGTGATTCCCACGGATTTTGGGGAGAATCTTTCCTGGGAGTACCTCTGCTACGTCCGGGAGCATCCGGTAAGCTGGAGTGCTCCTGCGGAGATCCTCTACGGCAGCGGGGATTTCATGACGAGTTTTGAGGCTGTGTCTGCTTTTGCTGAGAGGAACCATGCGGGGCTCACGGTCATGGACGGCGGGGAGCACTGGTTCCACACGGAGGAGCAGATGGAGTTTCTGGATGAGTGGATCCGGAACAGCCGGGGATTCTGATGATCTGCGCCGGGTGTCAGGGTTTGTTCAGTTGACCTGCGCCGGTTGACTTGCGGCCGGAGGCTGGGAACATTACTGCATTGAGGAACTCGTTTTAGAAAACCGGTAGATGTGTCAAAAATCTAAAATGAGATATTGATTTGTGGACTGACACGGAGTATATTTTAGAAAAACGGTAGAACTGCCAAAAATCTAAAATGGAGGATGAGGATGGTTATAGAGAGACCCAGGTATCTGGACAGGCTGATCAGCCACATGCATAACGGCCTGATTAAGGTGATCACCGGCATAAGGCGATGCGGGAAGTCGTATCTGCTGTTTGATCTTTTTTATGATTATCTGCTTTCGCAGGGGGTTCCGCAGGACAGAATCATCACGGTTCCTCTGGATGACGCGGATTATGCTGAGTATACGGATCCTGACAGACTGAACGATTATATAAAGAGCCGGATCGGGGACAGTTCACAGAGGTATTATGTGTTCATAGATGAGGCGCAGTACGCGATTACTAAAGAGGAGATGCGGAATCCGGACATCCCGATAAAGCTGTACGGTGTTTTGAACGGGCTGTTGAGAAAGCGCAACGTGGATGTATATGTCACGGGGAGCAATTCCAAGTTCCTGTCGTCAGACATCATGACGGAGTTTCGGGGCAGGGGCGATGAGATACACATCGCGCCGCTGACGTTTTCGGAGTTTCTGCCTGCTTCGGGGAAGGACAAGTATGACGCGTGGCAGGATTACACGTATTACGGTGGTCTTCCGCATATTCTGGAGGAGCCGGATGAGCTGTCGAAGGCCAACTATCTGGAGCGTCTGAACAAGGAAATCTACTTGCGGGATATCTGTGAACGGTACGGTATCAGTGACGGATCCGGGATGGAGGAGCTCATGAAGGTGCTTGCTTCTGCCATCGGGTCACTCACCAATCCACAGAAGGTGTCGGACACGTTTAAGAGCAGCGGGAGCAAAGGAATTTCGATGCCTACGATCGCAAGCTATCTGACGTATCTGCAGGAGAGCTTTCTGGTACGGAAGTCGGAGAGGTACGATATAAAGGGCCGCAGGTATATCAGCACGCCGTCAAAGTACTATTACACGGACATGGGGCTGCGGAACGCGCTTCTGAACTTCAGGCAGTACGAAGAGACTCACATAATGGAGAATGTGATCTATAATGAGCTGATCTGCCGCGGATACAAGGTTGATGTCGGCGTGGTTGAGGTCAGAACCGACGAGGATGGCAAGAGTAAACGAAAGCAGTTGGAAGTGGATTTTGTCGTAAATCAGGGAAGCAGGAAATACTACATTCAGTCGGCGTTCGCTATGCCGGATGCAGAGAAGCTGGAGCAGGAGCAGGCGTCACTGGTCAGGATCCCGGATTCCTTCAGGAAGATCATAGTGGTTGGTGGGAATACGAAGCTCTGGAAAAATGAGCAGGGGATAACGATCATGGGGTTGTTTGATTTCCTGCTGAATGAGGACAGTCTGGATCTGTGAGTCGTTTCGAGAGGGACGGCACATTCCGATTGGCCTTCAACTTGCCCCGGTTGACTCGCAGCCGGGGGCTGGCGATATTAATAATATGATCTGTGGGGGTGATATGATGATAGATTATGGATTAAAAGGCCGGGTGGCTCTGATCACGGGGGTGAATAACCCGCAGGGGATCGGGGCGACGACGGCTCTGGCTTTTGCGCGTGAAGGGGCGAAGCTGGTGCTGGTGTATAAGCGGATCGAGCGGCCCTTCGACAAGGATAAAACCGGCAGGAATGGCGTGGACAGGTATTATGCGGCAAACGCCGGCGATGCGGCTTTTGTGGAAAGCAGGCTAAGGGAAATGGATGCCGAGTTCCTGATCCTCGAAAGCGATATTTCCGATGAGACTGCTGTGAAGGAGATCTATGAGGCGGCTGTGGAGCGCTTTGGAAGGGTTGATATACTCGTCAATAACGCGGCTGCTGATGATGAAACCGGGAAGGATACTATAGAGGAGATTACCCGGGAGGTGATAGATGACACTTTTGCGGTCAACGTCCGGGGGAGCATCCTGATGATCAGAGAGCTGGTCAGACGCCGTGGGGATTACGGAAGGGTCATCAATCTGTCTACTGATGCCGCGCAGGTCTTTGCGGGGCAGATAACCTACGGCGCGAGCAAGGCTACGTTGGAAGCTCTTACTCGCAGCATTGCTCTTGAGGTGGCGAAGTATGGTATCACGGTGAACAGCGTTGCGCCGGGTCCGACACAGACGGGATGGATCGATGAGGAGTTTGAGAAGGTGGTCGTTCCGCTGATTCCGATGGGAAAACTGATACAGCCTGAGGATATCGCGGACACGATCCTGTTTCTGGCCGGTGAGAAGGCGGGAATGCTTACGGGGCAGGTTATCAAGGTGTCTGGTGGGCATGCACTATAGGGGCTGTTTTAGAAAACCGGTAGAACTGCCGAAAATCTAAAATGGTTTTAGAACTGAGAATTTGACAAAGGGGCATCCGAAACAGGGTGCCCCTTTGAGTACTACGATTGTTTTGCCTGCAGTGCCAGGCCGATCAGTCGGTCTGTGTGGTCGGCCATGAAAAGCGGGATGTTGAGCATGTCGTCATCCAGTTTCAGGTTGTCCAGGGAAAAGCGCACGCGGAGTTTTGTCTTGTCTGAAAACAGCTCTTTAAACTTTCTCAGGCTCTTTCCGGACGTGTTGGTGGCGGATCTGACCTCCACAGGGAAGATGTCGTTCTCTCTCTGGATCAGGAAATCCACCTCATACGGAGGATTTACCTGCGTCCAGTAGCGAGGGACTACTTCAAACTGAGTTATCAGGGTTTGTAAAATGTAGTTTTCGGTCAAAGCGCCTTTGAATTCGGTGAAAAGCCGGGTCCCTTCTGCGAATGCTGCAGGTGCCAGCTGGGCCAGACGGCGGAGCAGTCCGACATCGACCAGGTAAAGCTTAAAGGCGGACAGGTCATCATAGGCTGAAATTGGAAGACCCGGAGCGGAACTGCGATAGATCTTGTGAACCAGCCTTGCATCGACCAACCACTGCAGCGCGTCTTCGTATTCGCGGGCCCGGGCGCCTTCCTTGACCACCTTATACAGGAATTTTTTATTCTCTCTTGCAAGCTGTGAAGGAATCGACTTCCAGATCATTGAAATCTTTGGGAACTCGTTGTTTTTAGGATGCTTTGCGAAATCGCGTTCGTAGGATTCCAGAATGCCGGCCAGAGCTTCCTGCATCGCATCAACATCGCGGGCCTCTGTCCACATCAGAACAGATTCCGGCATACCTCCGGTCACAAAGTACATTTTCATTTTTTCATACAGCGGGTTGAAGAATGCGTCAGGGAGAGGCTCTATGGTGTCGATGCTGTCTAAATACGCGGCCAGATTCTCATCTCCATTTGCAATCAGGAACTCCGAAAACGTCATCGGGTCGATCTGCATGAAATTGACTTTCCCCACAGGAAATGAAGATGGTTTCGCAAGCGCGATGCCCAGAAGGGAACCGGCGCAGGCGACGTGGTACTGCGGGGCGTTTTCGCAGAAGTATTTCATGGAATTGATTACTTCCGGGCAATCCTGAACTTCGTCAAAAATAATGAGTGTCTTTTCGGGAAGAATACTCTGATTGCCGGCCAGCATCAGATTCTGAAGGATTCGTTCCACATCTCTGGTGGTTTCAAAAAACTGTTTATACTCCGGATTTTCATCGAAGTTGAAATATGCGTAGTTATCATAATACCGTCTTCCGAACTCCTTCAGGATCCAGGTCTTGCCCACCTGCCGCACGCCCTTGAGAATCAGAGGTTTTCGATAGGGGGAATTTTTCCAGTCCAGCAGTTTTTCTAAAATAAATCGTTCCATACGCATACCTCCCTTTTTTCAAGATGATGAATCTCGAGTATTACACTCTTATTATATTGGCGCAACCGCGGAAATACAATGCCGATCACGTAATTATTAATAATTGTGTGAGCTTTGTCACATTATTATTAATAATTATGTGAGCTTAACCACATTTTTATCAATAATTATGTGAGTGCTGTCACATTTTTATTAAATTGAACGGTCGGATTCGTCGGGTGATCGGGCGAATCGCCGGTCGGTTCGTGACTTGCGCCGGTCAGTATGGTATATTTTAGAAAAACGGCAGAAGCGTCAAAGTCTGAAATGGAGGCTGAGTTTAGCCCGGAACTTTGAGCCGGTACGATTTCACCGGTGGTACGCGCGAAAAGAGATTTGTTCAGAGGAAAGGAGCGAGTGTGGATGTTTGAAGAATTGAGAAAAGCTATCGATGAGTGCAGCAGTATCGTCTTTTTCGGCGGGGCCGGGGTTTCCACGGAGAGCGGCGTGCCGGACTTCCGCAGCGCGGACGGGCTGTACAACCAGCATGACGAGAGGTTCGCCATGTTTCAGCCGGAGTACGTGCTGAGCCACGACTGCATGATGAACCATCCGGAGGTATACTTTACTTTCCACAGGGAGAAGATCGACACCAGGCATGCGAAGCCTAACGCGGCCCACAAGTATCTGGCTGCACTGGAGAAGGCCGGGAAGCTGAAGGCGGTGGTCACGCAGAATGTGGACGGACTGCATCAGAAGGCGGGAAATACTGTGGTCTACGAGATCCACGGCACCGTCAGCAGGCTCTACTGCCTGAAGTGCGGGAAGGAGTACCCTGAGGACTTTCTGTTTGAAGCTCCGGGACCTGTGCCGACCTGCGAGTGCGGAGGCATGGTGCGGCCGGATGTGACGCTTTTCGGCGAGGCGCTGCCGGAGAAGGCTGTCCGGGGCGCGATCGAGGCGATCTCCACGGCTGACATGCTGATCATCGGGGGAACGTCGCTGAAGGTGTATCCTGCGGCGTCTTACATCAATTTCTTCAGAGGCAAATATCTGGTTGCGATCAACAAAGAGGATCTGAATCTGACATCCAATGCCAGCACCATCGTGATCCACGAGAACATCGGTGAAGTGTTTGCGGAGGTGGCCAGGCAGCAGGGAATCCAGTTGTAAATCAGAGGGGCGGCCGAAGCAGGGCTGCCCCTTTTGAGTGTTACGACCGCTTTGTTTCCGGCGCTACACCGGGGGCAGCTCTGCCCGGCGGGTTTTCCGGTGAGCACAGTCTTTTTTCGCGGTTTCATTTTTTTCGCTTAATTTGCCAGGGAGTATTACCGATATTATCTCGCAGTTATACTGTCTCATGACGATTCCATCTGGCTGGGGGGAGCTATAGAAGTTGTCGGGTCTGTACCGAGGCGGAGGAGTATATGCTTGCCACGTATTACGGTGAAAAGAACAGCCAGGGCCTGAAGATACTGTTTAATGAAGCACTGAGCGCCTGCATCGCCTGTGGCGTGGCAGTGTCCATGATCCTGCTCCTGGTTCCGAATGCGGTTCTGATGCTCTACGGAATAGAGGATTCTCCGTTGAATGTGGAACTGATAAAGTGCATTCGCTACTGCGCTGTGGGATCCATAGCGGCTTCTGTGGGTGCGTTTCTCATCGATTTTTACGGCGGCACAGGGAAACCGTTGTGGTCCTGCTGTATGGCAGTCTTTCGCTCGGCTCTGTTCCCGATATTGTTCTGCGTAACTCTGTGCGTAAACGGCGGAGTTGACGCCATGGGCATAGGTATGATGCTTTCACAGATCGTTGCGGTGGCCGTTTTCTACGGATTCGTTCTGATCATGCGCGGCGCTGAAAGCATACCTTACATGCTCTATGAACCGGAATGCGAAAAGGTCATGATGAAGTCTTTCGAGTACAGGCCTGAGGAGTATGAACAGCTCAGACGCTGGATTGCAGAGAATCTGGCGGCTCAGGGAATCAAAGGCAGAGAAACAGTGGAAGTCAGTGGTCTGGTTCTCAAACTCCTGAAAATGACAGAGGAAAAGAACAGCAGGAAGGAAACGAAAGGAAAGAAAGAAAAGAAAGAAAAGAACAAGGTGCTGGGCGAGTGTGTACTCCGCTTTATCGATGCACCTGAGATCATAATCAAAGACGACGGCGAGCTGTTTGAACCGGACATCTCCGACAAGCGCTACAGCTATAACGTGCGCCTGTTATGCAATTGCAGCACGATCCGCCTGCAGGGGACCCGGGAGACCGGCACCTGATTCACAAATAAATTATTACCTGAATATATTAATTTCTTTTTCGGAATTGTCGATATATATA
>JAIKWW010000086.1 GCA_024684465.1 Clostridia bacterium
AGAAGCGGCATGTTATTTCTTACCCATTCGATCTTTCTGTGACCGGATGGAGCCAGTGACAGATCTCTGATATCGTATTCCTGCATTATTTACCTCCTGTTAACCCGTATGCCGTAACTATTCGAGGATATCCCCGTTTTCGTCAACTCTGCCGAGATAAGACTGATCCGAAGGATCCGTTGAAGTGAGTCCGTCGTTGCAGAATGCATCCACAGCATCCTTTGTCAGAGCCTTGGATATGTCAGCATAGCCTGCCAGGCTGGATGCCTCCTCACCATTTACCGTAAACTTCACTGCGCTGATGTCATCAAAGCTCGCGATCACAGAATCTGCGATCTGATAGATGAAGAACTGCTCTGCTTCAGCATTCACATCAGTCTTTACTGATTTTATATCCACAAATGCAACACCGCTGTTCACATCCACATTTCCGATCTCGAAACTGTCATTAACGCAAGTGGAAGCATTTTCAAGGTCTGAAGGAACTGTTGCCAGAAGCTCGATGAGTGCGGAAATTTCAGCAGTCTCGTCTTCTTCCGGCACTTTAACCTCCGCGTCAACTCCTCTGATCAGGCGCTGATCCTCTCCATCAGCCTTATATGCATCATTGACAAATGACAGCTTCACCTGAGCAGTAACTCCCTCCTCCGTTGCAGATGACCCCGAAGGTGCAGAAGAAGAGACATTTGTCGAAGCGTTGCGGAAGCTGCATCCGGCAAAGACTCCGGTCACCGTCATCACTGCAACAGCAGCAAGCGCAAGTATCTTGATATTCTTTCCTTTCATTGTCGTACTCCTTTATCCCACAAAGTTTACAATAGCAAATATTTCATTCAGGTTATCATTATAGCACAAATATTCCCCGTTCGCTCCTCCCTCCGGGAAAGCTTCAACCGGAGATAATTTCACTGCACCCCCTGTGGAATCATTCTCTTTTACCACCGGCTCTGTCCCTGAGTATCGTTCTGCGCACAGCCTCCACCACAGTGTCTATGGCCGGGCTCACATCCTTGACCACCGGATTTTCCAGTCCCAGCTTTTCCCTTTCCTGGTTGGCGACCACGGACATTATCGCTGCGGCCCGGGCTCTCCGGAATGCAGCTACCGTATATATGGCAGCGGACTCCATCTCGGAGCCCAGGCATCCCATACGTTTCCACGCCTCCCACTTGTTCTCCAGCTGGTAACTCACGGGCATCTCCGAGGGGTCATGCTGTCCGTAGAAGGAATCCTTGCACTGAACAACCCCGGCATACGCTCTGTGGCCCAGAGCCTCCGCAGCCTCCGTCAGATCCCCGATGAGGCCGAAATCGGCCACTGCGGGATACTCTATTGGCGCGTACTCCCTGCTGGTCCCCTCCATTCTCACGGCTCCCGTGGCGATGATCAGGTCTCCGCCCAGAATGTGGGTCTGCATTGCGCCGCAGGTACCGATCCTGATAAAGGTATCAGCTCCCGCCTTGACCAGTTCCTCCACCGCAATGGCCGCCGATGGGCCGCCGATGCCTGTGGAGCATACGGAAACCCGCTCTCCCTCAAGTGTTCCGGTGTAGGTCACGTATTCCCGGTTGTCCGCTATAAATACCGGTTTTTCCAGCCGCTCCGCAAGTGCGGGAACTCTCTTGGGATCACC
Organism: Clostridia bacterium; assembly: GCA_024684465.1. Classification (GTDB taxonomy): domain Bacteria; phylum Bacillota; class Clostridia; order Peptostreptococcales; family Anaerovoracaceae; genus JAIKWW01. The sequence goes on from JAIKWW010000086.1 coordinate 1,634, forward strand.
TGTCAATATTACATATCTTCCCACATCGCCCTCTCTAACGGCGATGTGATACTGCATTCCTTCTTCTGAATATTTCATAATTTCAACTCCGTTTTCTGTCTGTCTCAGTTCCGATTCCCGGGGAATCTACAGCTGATTGTCACCGGTATTCACAAAATTCTCCACCATAACCTGGTAGTACAGACCCGTGGCCCTTGCCACGTCTATATCCCCCGCCTTCATAATGGCATCCATCCAGATCTTTCTCCGTTCCCGCTCTCTCACCACAGTTTCGACTCTGTAATGATATTCCATTCTGGCCGGATTCAGGAAGTCCACGCTCACGTTCAGTGACACGGCATCTATATCCAGCAGATGCTTTATGGAGTAGAGCATTATTTCATCGAACATCATCATGGTGAACCCGCCGTGCATCAGTTCTCTCGAATCCGTCACAAGGCCGGTCATAAAAGGCTTGGGGTCAAACTCCAGCACGCCCCTGTCCTCTTCGATGCGGTTTATAAAATGAAGGCTTCCCGGATTATCGGTCCCGCAGACAAAGCATTTCTCGTACACTTTGTCCACCTTCGGCAGCGGAATTTTCTTTGGTCTGTCGTTCATGTCGTTTACACCTTTACCATCCTTTGAAATAACAACCTGTCCTCATTATACAAAAAATAACCGGCAGAACAAAGCCTGCCGGTAAAAGTAAAGATTATTCCACTGTTACGCTCTTTGCCAGATTCTTCGGCTTGTCGATGTCGCAGCCTCTGAGTTTGGCGATGAAATATGACAGCAGCTGGAGCGGGATCACCGTCAGCAGCGGACTCAGTTCGTCGGAGCATTCAGGGATCCAGATGATGTCATCCGAATGCTCCTCCACGCTGTCTCTGCCCTTCTTCGCAATGCCTACGATGTAAGCTCCGCGGGTTCTGCACTCCTGGATATTGGAGACCATCTTGTCCAGCAGTCTGTCCTGAGTAGCCAGAGCCACCACCAGCGTATCCTGCTCGATGAGGGCGATGGTTCCGTGCTTCAGTTCCCCTGCGGCGATGGCGAAGCTGTTGATATAGGAGATCTCCTTCAGCTTCAGCGAGCCCTCGTAGGAAACCGCAGCGTCGTTGCCTCTGCCGATGAAGAACACATTATTTCTCTTGTAAAGCTTCTTCGCCAGAGCTTCGATCCTGTTCTCCTGTCTGAGGATCTCCTGCACCTTTTCAGGCATCTCCAGAAGTCCGTCCACGTACTTTTTATAGGTCTCGTCATCGAGAACGCCCTTGGTCCTTCCCATGTACAGACCGATCAGGTACATGCATACCAGCTGGGTCGTGTACGCCTTTGTGGATGCCACTGCGATCTCCGGACCGGCCCATGTGTAGAACACGTCGTCGGACTCTCTTGCAACCGAGCTTCCCACCACGTTAACCACCGAGAGGATGCGCGCGCCCTTCTGCTTTGCCTCTCTGAGAGCAGCCAGCGTGTCCAGAGTCTCTCCGGACTGGCTGATTGCGATGAACAGCGTTCTGTCATTTACAAACGGATCTCTGTATCTGAACTCTGACGCGATGTCCACTTCCACGCTTATGCCCGCCAGCTTCTCGATGGCAAACTTGCCGATAAGCCCCGCGTGATACGCCGTTCCGCAGGCAACGATGTAGACCCTGTCGAATTTTTCCAGGTCTTCCTTTGTCATGTTGATCCCGTCCAGAACGATATTTCCATCGTCGTCCATGCGGCGGGTCACGGTCTCACGGATGCCCTTAGGCTGCTCGTGGATCTCTTTCAGCATGAAGTGATCGTAGCCTTCCTTCTCAGCAGCTTCAGCATCCCAGGTTACGTTGAACACATCTCTGTGAACTTCCCTGAGCTGGCTGTCCAGGATCTTCACGTTGTTCTTCGTGAGGATCACGGTTTCATTATTCTCGATCAGATAGATCTGACGAACGTGACGCAGCAGCGCCGGGATGTCCGACGCGATGAAGTTGCAGTTGCTTCCCAGACCTACGATGAGCGGGCTGTCCTTCCTGTAGGCCACCATCTTGTTTGGCTCCTCGGAGCAGATAACGCCGATGCTGTAAGCACCCGTCATGCGTTCTATGGCCTTGTGCACCGCGGCTTCGATATCCCCGTCGTAATAGAGTCCAATGAGCTGGGCGATCACCTCTGTATCAGTCTCCGACCTGAACTCGATTCCGTGCTCTTCTATGAGTTCCTTCTTGAGCTCCGCATAATTTTCAACGATGCCGTTGTGAACGATGGCGATCCTGCCGGAGGCATCCATATGTGGATGTGCGTTGGCATCGGAAGGTTCGCCGTGGGTCGCCCATCTCGTATGTCCGATGCCGATGCCTGATCTGAGATTCTCATCTGCGATAAACTCCTCCAGATTGGAGATCCTGCCCTTTTTCTTTCTGACTACCAGCTGTCCGTTCTGTTCAACGATGGCGATGCCGGATGAGTCATAGCCTCTGTACTCCAGCTTTTTCAGGCCTTCGATGACGATGTCAACTGCGTTGGCGTCCTTCGCGTCGCCTATAAAACCTACTATTCCGCACATAATATATACTCCTTTAATGATTTCTGCGTCCCCGCATACTTCATATTTATATCATTTATTTTTGACAATGGTTAATGATACTACAATGCAGGAATATTTTCAAACCTGAAAACCATTGCTCCGCAAAATTAAGAACAGTTTCAGCATCAGGACAGGATGTCCGCCAGTTCCAGCATGGATTCACGAGAAGGATTCTTTGAATCTATCGCGTCCTCGATATCCACATCCATTATCCTGTTCTCGTGAATTCCCACACATCTGCCCCGCTGACCGTCCTTCAGGAGGCTCACGGCTCTGTAGCCCAGGCGGGTAGCCAGATTTCTGTCAAAGAATGTCGGAGAGCCGCCCCTCTGGATGTATCCGGGAACCACGGTCTTGGTCGGGATACCTGTGCGCTTTTCCAGTTCCTGCGCCAGTTCCGCAGTTCCCATTTCCACTCCCTCCGCCTTCATTATCAGACTGTGGAGTTTGCCCCGGCTCTTGCCCGCCAGCATCTTTCTGCAGACTGCATCCAGGTCCAGCTTCTTCTCCGGTATGAGAATGGATTCCGCTCCTGCCGCCAGACCTGCGTGGAGCGCGATATCCCCGCAGTGCCTGCCCATCACTTCCATGACAGTGGCGCGGCCGTGGGATACGGAAGTGTCTCTGATATTTCCGCAGAGCTCCACCACTGTATTTACCGCGGTGTCAAATCCGATGGTGTAGTCCGTGTAGCCCAGATCGTTATCGATGGTGCCCGGCACGCCGATCACCGCCACATCTGCTCTCAAAAGAGTCAGCGCACCCCTGAAGGACCCGTCTCCGCCTATTACCACCAGGCCGTCGATCCCGTTTCCCTTCAGGTTCTTCACCGCCGTTTTAAAGCCTTCTTTTTCCATAAAACGCTTGCTTCTGGCAGTCCCCAGAACAGTTCCGCCCCTGTGGATGATATCAGACACGGAGGACATGCCAAACTGTTCTATCTCGCCGTCTATCAGTCCCTCGAAGCCGTGGTAGATGCCGCAGACTTCCATTTTGTTGTACAGGGCGCCTCTGACCACTGCCCGCAGGGCAGCATTCATGCCCGGGGCGTCTCCGCCACTGGTAAGTACAGCTATTCGCTTCACGTCCGTCTCCTTTCCCGGCAGATGCCGTTAACGGTCATTACTGCGTCTTCTTTTCTTTCTTCTGGCAAAAGTCACTTTCTGTCTGCCGATCACCGGCTCCAGATAATCGTAAAATTCGTCACTGTTTTCAATAGTTCCCTCAGGTTTCAGCCAGCGTCCCTCCGCTTCCACTCTCACGAACAGAGGATGTGTTCCCGGATTGTCCGCCACAGCTTTCTTGATGGCTCTCATCACGCCCATCAGATCTCCGCCTGCAGCGCCCCGGGGGACAGTGAGGATCACCGGTAAAACAGAATGTTCTTCCAGGCTCATTATGTCATACGCTATGAGCTTCGGATCCTCGTCTTCCCGGAATTGAAGCTTTCCGTTTATCACCACTATATTGTCCTCGGCGAGATGATCTCTCACCTCCTCAAAGGTGTTGGGGAATACTATCACCTCTGTAATCCCGAACAGATCTTCCAGCTGAACGAAAGCCATCATGGTATTCTTCTTTGTGACCATGTTTCTGACTCCGCTTATGATACCTGCCATGGTTACCACCTGGCCGTCTTCAACGATCTGGCCGAAATCCTTCTCCGGTTCTCTGTCAAACAGATACTCCCCGTATCCTACCTCATCGCCGGGGCTGTAGCCCTCAGTTTCAAGTTCGCGGGAACCCGCGGCACTGAGCATGGCCGATGTGCAGTCAGCGATCTTCATCAGTTTGTCTCGGACGCCCTGAAGGGGATGCCCTGATACGTAGACCCCCAGAACTTCTTTTTCCAGGGAAAGTTTTTCAGCTTCCCGGTAGGGAGTTATGTCAGGCATGCCGATCTTTATCATCGCTCCTCCGGCTCTGGCTGCATCATTCAGTTCTTCACCGAAGTCGCTGAACAGAGACATCTGCCCTGCCACATTGTTCCTCATCCGGGACTGCACAGCTTCCATCACCGGCGCATACATGATCCTGAGTCTTGCTCTGTTATCATCTATGCAGTCAAAGGCGCCGGCCAGCACCAGTCCCTCCATGGCCTTCTTGTTGATCCTGCTCATGTCAAGCTGGTTTACGAAATCCTCAAAGTCATTGGGCATACCCACCTGAGTCCGGGCCCTTATGATGTCGTCGATCACAGCGGAACCCACGCCCTTCACAGCCAGCAGGCCGAAGCGGATAGCTCCGTCCTCCACCGTGAATTTCTTCTGACTGCGGTATATATCCGGCGGGAGCACTTTGATCCCCGCTTCCCGGCAGTCGTTTATGTATAGGTTGATATGCGTCGAGTCACCCATGACACTGGACATCAGCGCCGCCATAAATTCGGCTCTGTAATGGCACTTCAGCCACGCGGTCTGATAAGCCACCACCGCATATGCTGTGGCATGGGACTTGTTGAAGGCGTAGGATGCGAATTTTATCATTACCTGGAAGATCTCCCGGGCAGTCCCTTCGGGAATCCCGTTTGCCACACAGCCCGGAACTGCATCTCCATCCCCGTCAGCTTCTCTGCCGAAGATGAAATACTGCTCTTCCTTCAGCATCTCAGCTTCCTTTTTCTTGCTCATAACCCTGCGGACCAGGTCGCTCCTGCCGTAGGAATAGCCTGCCATATCCCGGACGATCTGCATGACCTGTTCCTGATAGATCAGACATCCGTATGTGACTGACAGGATCGGCTCCAGATGAGGATCCTGATAGCTGATGTTGTCCGGGTTCTTCTTGTTTTTGATATATGTCGGTATGGAATCCATAGGACCCGGGCGGTACAGAGCTATACCTGCGATGATATCTTCAAATGTGTCCGGTGCCAGATTCTTCATAAACTGGGTCATACCGCCTGATTCCAGCTGGAACACGCCCCTGGTATCCCCCTGGGAGATCATCCGGTACACTTCCGGATCATCGTAGTCCATGGTGGAAAAATCAATATCCACTCCATGATTCTGCTTCACTGCATCGATGGCATCCCTGATCACCGTCAGAGTCTTGAGGCCCAGGAAATCCATCTTCAGCAAACCCAGCTGTTCTATCTGTGTCATGTTGAACTGAACGCTGACGCCCTTGTCCGACTTGTAAAGCGGCACGTATTCATCTATCGGCTTTCCGGAGATCACGACTCCCGCAGCATGGGTCGACACATTCCGCGGCATGCCTTCGATCTTCCGTGCCAGGTCTATGAGTTTTCTGACATTTCCGTCATTCCTGTAGGCTTCTTCAAGCTCGGGATTCAGTTCCAGAGCCTTATCCAGAGTCATTTTCAGCGCAGAGGGAACCATCTTCGCTATCCGGTCCACCTCGCCGTAACTCATCTCCAGAACTCTTCCCACATCTCTTATAGCGCCTCTCGCCTTCATGGTGCCGAAGGTGCAGATCTGCGACACGTTGTCCTTGCCGTATTTTCGGACCACGTAGTCTATGACCTCGCCCCGGCGTTCATCCGCAAAGTCCACGTCGATATCCGGCATGCTCACACGCTCCGGGTTCAGAAATCTCTCGAAAATGAGATTGTATTTTATAGGATCGATGTCCGTGATATTGAGAACATATGCTACGATGCTGCCTGCGGCGGAGCCCCTTCCCGGGCCCACGGCTATTCCCGCAGATCTGGCGTAATTAATAAAGTCCCAGACCACCAGGAAGTAGTCCACAAATCCCATGCTGCTTATGACACCCAGCTCGTATTCCAGTCTCTGCCTCAGTTCCTCCGAGCCCTGTCCGTAGCGCCTTTTGAAGCCCTCTTCGCAGAGATGCCTGAGGTAATCTTCGGAGTCTCCAAACTCCTTTGGAGTGTCGTATTCCGGCAGATGACGATGCTCGAAGTCGAATTCCACATTGCAGCGTTCCGCTATCCTGCCGGTGTTTTCAATCGCTTCGGGGATATTGGCGAAGATCCTGCGCATCTCCTTCTCGGACTTCAGGTAGAACTGGTCATTTGCAAAGCGCATCCGGTCCTGATCAGACAGATGGGCTCCTGTCTGGATGCACAGAAGCACATCGTGGAACTCCGCGTCTTCCCTGTTTACGTAATGCACGTCGTTTGTTGCCACAAGTCCGATTCCGGTCTCCCTGCTCAGCCTCACCAGCTCCGGATTGATCCGCCGTTCCTCCTCGAGACCCTGATCCTGAATTTCCAGGAAGAAATTCCCGTGGCCGAAGATCTCATCGTATTCCAGGGCGATCCGCTTCGCTTCATCGTAATTGCCGTTCAGCAGAGCCTGCTGCACCCTTCCTGCCAGACAGGCACTGGTCGCTATTATGCCTCCCCGGTACCTGCGCAGCAGTTCGTTGTCAACACGGGGCTTGTAGTAGAAACCCTCGGTGAAGGAAGCCGAAACTATCTTTATCAGATTGTTGAAACCCTGCTGGTTTTCTGCCAGCAGCACCAGATGCCCCTGGCCCTTGTCCAGCTCCGGATCCCGGTCCAGCCTGCTCCGCCTGGCGGTGTATACCTCGCAGCCTATGATGGGTTTGATACCCGCAGCCTTCGCAGTTTCATAAAAATCCACGACGCCAAACATGACGCCGTGGTCCGTGATAGCAAGTGAATCCATCCCAAGCTCCAGGGCGCGGTCGATCAGCGGCCTGATCCGCGATGCGCCGTCCAGCAGGCTGTATTCCGTATGTACATGTAAATGGGTAAAACTCATATAACTTGCTCCTTAACCGAGCCTGGTATCATCATCTCTCAAAACTGCATCAGCCGGGATCTCCGCCTCGGCGCCCGCCTCTCTTGGAACTCCCATGCGCCGCATCGCCTCGGCCTCACGCCGCATGTATTCCTCCTCCGGGCCGTCCCTTCGAGTGTCCGTATCTATGCCGAAAGCCCGGTCAAAAGCCCTCAGGTCCTCGTACTCCACCCAGCTCTCCGGAACCGGTTCCCCCTTCAGGAAGTGCTTCTTCACATAGTCCAGCGTTTCCTTCTCGTCCTTCTCCGCCAGCATAGTCAGCAGAAAAGAAAGCTCTCTCCGGACCTGAGGGTGCATGAAGAACTTTCCAAGCGCTCTGTAGTAAAACCTCGCCGGGCTTTCCTTCGTGTAGCCGTCCCTCTGGTAGGTCTTGCAGGCGGCTATCCTGTCGCAGAACATCTCCGCCACGAATCTGCGCGGCATGCGCATGCCCTTCATATGCCCCGGCCTGTCCTCGTCATAATCCAGCCAGTATTCGAAATGATGTCTGTTCCGGCCCTTGTGATGCAGCCAGGAAACCGAAAACCCGTTGACCTCCCGTTCCCGGTTGTTGGGACTCCGGTCTCCCTGATAATACTTCGCTCCCCGCCAGAACTCCGTCAGGGTGTACTTTGACAGATCGTGTCTGAGCCCCTGGCCGTAGAGTCCTATGCGGAAGCACAGCAGCATCACCTGATGCCGGTGTTTCGTAATGGTAATAAAATGCTTTATAGGATGCATTTCCAACACCTTGTTTTCTAGTTGATCTCTATCTTGCAGCCTTCCTTCATCTCGTCCAGCTTCTGATCGTAATACTCACGGATGAAGCTGTAGTAGATGTCATCCCTGACTTCATCGAAGGACTTGAATCCGGAATCGTTTCTGTCTGTGACCTTGAAGATCATGAATTCCTTGTCGGCCTCGATCGGCTCGGAAACGCTGCCGACCTCCATATCGAAGATCTTGTCCGAGTAATCCGCAGTCACCTGCGCCCTGGTATAGAATCCGATATCCCCGCCGTTAGCTGCGGATGCGGATTCGTCGGAGTACTGCTTTGCCAGATTCGCAAAGTCCGCACCACCGTCCAGCTGTCTCTTGATATCCTCTGCCTTTTCCTGTTCCGCAACTCTGATCACGCTGAATCTCACCTCGGGATCCGTGGCGTACTCATCCTTGTGCTGGTCGTAATATTCCTCTGCCCTGGCGATGAGATCCGTCTCAGCATGTTCATTCTGTATCTGCGTATAAAGGGTCGAATTCAGGTAATTTGCCCTGTACAGATACTCTATGTCCTCATCGGTTATACTGTATTTGTCGAGAAAATCCTTTTCAGAGCTCTTTGCCGAATCCAAGAACTTCTTCATGTCATCTTCAAAGCTGTCCCCGTAGATATTTTCACCGTTCAGTCCTTCAAAATACTGGCGGAGCACCTCAGTATCCACCATCTGCTGAAGGATCGTTGATTTCTCTTCATCTGTGATCTCATTCGGATCGTAGCCCAGAGTATACATGTAGAGAATCGAAAAGTTCTCCAGCTGACCCTGCGTTATCACAGTGTCATTGACCTTAGCCGCCTGTCTGTCCGGATCTGCTGAACCGCAGCCCGTCAGTCCCAGCACCAGAATGCAGGCAAACAGCACGGCGGCTGCCCTGAAATGTCTGATTTTCATGTCTGATATCTCCCTTGTACGATCGTTAAAACTCTTTTTCTATTTTATCATATTAATATCGCAATATCACTCTAAACCGCCGTCCCGGCGCTGTTAAAGGTATCCAGAAAATCTATTACCTGATCCAGCAGCTTTCCGGTATTCTTCTCAGCCGGCAGCTTCATGGACGGCTGTCTGGTCATGTTGAACAGAAGCTTCATGCCGTACTTGTCAGTGAGGGCCGCCATGACCTGCGGAGTGATGGTGCCGCCCTCCGGAACGAACTCGAAGAATACCTTCTGTTCCCTGGTGAGCACCGAGACACGTTTGATCCAGGCCTTTCTGCAGCCCGCCTGAATCCTCGCCACCTTCATGAGAGACTCCGTCTCAGGCGGCACGTCGCCGAACCTGTCCAGCAGCTCGTCTGTCACATCCGACATGTCCGAGCCGTCCTTTATCTCCGCTATGCGCTTGTACATGTCCAGCTTGAGCTTTTCATCGGAAATGTAGTCGGATGAAATGTAGGCATCTGTCTTGATCTCCAGCTTAACCTCCAGTTCCTCGTCCGCCACCTTCTCACCCCGGAGCTTTCTCACCGCATCGTCGATCAGCTTGCAGTACAGTTCGTAACCTATCTGCATCATGTGGCCCGACTGGGCGTTCCCCAGGATATTACCCGCGCCTCTGATCTCCAGGTCCTTCATAGCTATGCGGAAGCCGGATCCGAACTCTGTGAATTCCTTGATGGCACGCAGTCTCTTTTCAGCCACTTCCGAGATGACCTTGTTCTTCTGGTACATGAGATATGCGTAGGCAGGCCTGTTGGACCGTCCAACTCTGCCCCTGAGCTGGTAAAGCTGGGCCAGGCCGAACCTGTCAGCATCCATTACTATGAGAGTATTTGCATTTGGTATGTCTATGCCGGATTCTATGATGGTGGTGGCCACCAGGATGTCGTATTCATGCTGCATGAATGCAGTCATAATATCCTCCAGCTTGTTTTCGTTCATCTGGCCATGGGCCACACATATTCTCGCCTTCGGCACCAGATGCTTCAGTCCCTCCGCCACCTGATTGATGCCCCGGACTCTGTTGAATACCACGAAGACCTGACCGTCCCGGTCCAGCTCGCGGTTTATCATCTCTCTGACCATCTCGTCGTCCTGTTCCATGACATAGGTCTGTACAGGATAGCGCTCTTCAGGCGGCTCCTCCAGAGTACTCATGCTCCGGATCCCGGAAAGGGACATGTGAAGGGTCCTCGGTATCGGAGTTGCCGTGAGGGTCAGAACATCCACGTTCTTCTTCAGGAATTTTATCGCTTCCTTGTGCTGAACTCCGAAGCGCTGTTCCTCATCTATCACCAGCAGTCCCAGATCCTTGAACTTCACATCCTTTGACAGCATCCGGTGGGTTCCGATCACTATGTCCAGATCTCCCCTGGCGATCTCGGATATGATCTCACTCTGCCTGGACTCGCTGCGGAATCTGCAGAGCATGTCGATCTTCATCGGGAAGGCCTTGAACCTCTCGATAAAGGTGTGGTAATGCTGGTAGGCCAGCACGGTAGTGGGCACCAGTACCGCAACCTGCTTGCCTTCCATGGCGCACTTGAACACAGCTCTTGCGGCCACCTCGGTCTTTCCGAAGCCCACATCGCCGCAGAGCAGCCTGTCCATAGGCCACGGCATCTCCATGTCCTGTTTTATCTCTTCTATGCAGCGGAGCTGATTGTCCGTCTCTTCATATGGGAACTGACTCTCAAAATCCGACTGCCATGCCGTGTCCGCTCCGAAGGCGTAGCCGTCCGTCATGCGGCGTTCCGCAGAAAGGCGCACCAGTTCCTCCGCCATCTCGGCGATGGCCGCCTTGGCTCTGGCCTTGGTCTTGCTCCAGTCCTCGTTGGACAGCTTGTTCACCTTCGGCGCATCGCCCCCTGAACCTATATAGCTCTGGATCAGATCCATCTGTTCCACAGGCACATAGAGCATGTCGCTGCCGGCGTATCTGATCTTCAGATAGTCCTTGCGTATGCCCTCCACCACCAGCGGCTCTATACCCATAAAGCGGCCGATGCCGTGATTCTCGTGAACCACGTAATCTCCCTGCTTCAGATCCGTAAAGGCCTTGATCTTTCTGGAGTCGCCGGATTTTTTCCTGCGTCTGCGCTTCTTCTGGTTCCTGAATATGTCATTGTCTGAAATGTATGCCAGTTTGTCCTCAGGCAGATAGAGTCCCGCCGGCAGATATCCCATATCGTAGCGGATCAGGCTCTCTCTGCCGGAAGCCGGGCCCGCCAGAAAAGCGGCGCTGAAATCAAACGGATTGGTTTCCGGCGCCGGCCCCTCTATCTCACTTCTTTCCGCAAAACTGCGGAGATTCTTCATTCTCTCCTCAGTGGAGCATACCACGTGGATCTCGTAGCCCTCTTTGATGAGCCTCTTCAGTTCTTCGCCGTAATGATCCATGCGACCGTTGCAGACGATGGATTCTGCGCAGCTGACCTCCGTCAGGTCAGACAGGTTTTCCACCAGCTTCGGCTGTTTTCTGAAAGCCATGGTGAGTACGGATCTCCGCTTCTGCATAGCTTCAGCCAGCGTTTCCATGTCCGCAAAGATCTCACGTTTCCCCGGGGCAGGAGATTCACTCTCCTCCGAGGCGCTCCAGTCCCTGTCAGCCAGACTTCTCTGTTCGAAGATCCGGTCCCAGTCGTCAGCGATCATGATCGCATCTCCCGGGAAGAAGTCCCAGAGGAAGGATGCTCCCCCTTCCTCCCCCGGCGCCGGGATAACTGCAGGACTTATGGAAATCTCCTGAAGCGACTCCAGGGAACGCTGGGTCATGGGATCAAAGGTCTTGAGGGAATCTATCTCCGTGTCGAACAGGTCGATTCTGAAGGGATCGTGCATATCCGGCGAAAAGACGTCGATGATCCCTCCCCGGACGCTGAACTGTCCCCGGAGTTCCGTCATCTCAACCCGCTCGTAACCCATTTCCGAAATCCTGCGGATGGTTTCATTAAAATCGATATCGTCTCCCACAGCGAGCTTTATGAACTTCTCGCCGTACTCCTCCGGACTGCACATGCCATTTGCCGCCGCCATGACTGTGGCGACGTATATCCCGGGACGTCCTTTGATCACGTCCCCGAGGGCCTGAATCCTGCGAAAGCTCAGAGCCCTGCTCTTCACCTCGTAATTGAACAGACTGCGTTCCTCGTCGGGAAAAATCCGTATGTCCGCTTCCCCGGCGTAGAAGCCCAGATGGTCGTGCACAGCCTGAGCCCGCTCGTAGGAGGCCGTGACGATGAGCATCTGCCCGCCGGTGCTCCGGAAGATCTCCGCAGCGCCGCAGGCGGTCTGACCGCCGGTCATCCCCGATACACAAATTATGCCGTTTTCCTTAGTTCCGGCCACCCTCTGGGCAAAGCCGCGCATGCTCCTCTCGCTCATATCAGTTCTCCTGTATCAGTCCCGGCTCTATTCCGCCGGGGTCTCAGATGCTCCCGTTTCTCCGTCGCCTCCGGATGCTCCCGCAGCATTATCCGCCGCAGTTCCGCTTCCGTCAGGGGCCGCGGCTCCCAGCTCCGGATGCTCCCCCTTCCTGTGGGGTTTCTTTTTCTTTTCCTTCTTCACGTTAAACCGGTTCATGGTCA
>JAIKWW010000088.1 GCA_024684465.1 Clostridia bacterium
TTGAGAATTGAACAGTTCCGTACAAGCATACGTACTTGACGTAATGCTTGATATGGATTCTGTACATTTACAAAATCGCTGTACTATGTAGTTTTCAAGGTTCGTGTCGAAAGAGCCGAGCTCTTAACGACAGCTTATACATATTATCAAAGTTCAAAGTCTTTGTCAACATGTATTTTCAATTTTTTAAATCTCATTTCTGAGTTTATTTAAATTGGCTTTCTCTTTGCGAGTCAGCTTGATTATTATACGAAACCGTCAATCTGTTGTCAACGACTTTTTTTGAATTATATCCGCTTATTTTTCTCCGCTGCAAAATAAGCTATTACATCATCATAGCGAAGCGTTCCGCCAAATATGTCCAGAGCACTTCCTATGGTCGCGTCAAGCCTGTCCCGTCCACGATCCCGAAGCAGATCCAGGTCGGAAGTGTTTCTTATGCCGCCTGCGTAAGTAACCGGTATACCGTCCCAGCCGCCCAGCAGCGACGCCAGTTCCACATCTATGCCGGCAGACTTTCCCTCCACGTCCACTGCATGGATCAGGAACTCATCACAGTGCTCTGCCAACCCGTTGAGGGTATCTTCATTAATAATAGTTTCCGTAAACTTCTGCCAGCGATCCGTCACGATGTAATATTCATCGCCCCTGCGGCGACAGCTGAGATCAAGCACTATATGCTCCCTTCCCACCGTCTCCTCCAGCGCCCGGATGTTGTCCCACAGGATCTTTCCGTCCTGGAAGACGTAGGAAGTCACGATAACATGCGACGCCCCGGCATCGATGTATCCTGCTGCATTTTCCACCGTGACTCCGCCGCCTATCTGCATGCCACCGGGAAATGCTCCCAGTGCCCCTGCTGCCTGGCGCCTGTCCAGCTCGTGAGCCTCTGTCCCCGGACGGTCCAGCAGTATGATGTGCCCGCCGGCGAGCCCGTCTCTTCTGTATTTATCTGCATAGTATGACGCATCCTGCTCAGAGACAAAGTTTTCCTCGGCAGTTCCGGCAGCGTCATCGAGGCTGCTGCCGACTATCTGTTTCACCCGTCCCCCGTGGATGTCGATGCAGGGTCTGAATCTCATATTTGCTCCTTATTATATTAATGAAAAAACTTTCCGGGCATCCCGCCGATGCCGCCACGTTGTTAATTATACAGTAATTTCGTTCTCACCGCACACAGGGTTCGCTAAAAGTATATAATGAAGTGTAAAAATCAGTGTTGCTGTTTTCCTTTATATTTATATCGCTTTATATATTATAGCTTTCCGCTATATTATGAATAGAATTTATCGATTAGAGACGGAAGCGCTATGTATGTTACCTTAGAATACGTATATGGCTTCAAAGCGTCGGAGGATCAATGAATAACAAGATTACCCAGGTAAAAGTTCATATTGATGAGGCTCTGAGGTATATGGGTGCCGGGCAGACAAAGCCCACGGCTCAGATCATAAGGGCGGCGGAGCTGGTGGAAGAGGCTTGCAGACCCAGGTTCACCTACAGGGTCTTCGATCTGGATCCCGTTTCCGAAGAGGGCCGCATATCCTGCAGGGACGGCAGTTCCGGTACTTTTGAGCTGCCGGGAAAGGACATAGCCGGTCTGCTCCGGGATTCCGGAAGGTGTATCATCATGGCTGCCACCATCGGGAACGAGGTGGACAGGTTGATCCGCAGGCTTTCGGTGAAGGATATGGCAGATGCAGTAATAGCTGATGCCTGCGCCAGCAGTGCCATAGAGGATCTTTGCGACAGCATCAGCGAGATGTTCCGCCGGAAGGCAGCCGACTCGGGTTTGTTCCTGACTGACAGGTTCAGCCCTGGTTACGGAGACATGGATATCAGTTTCCAGCGCAGGATCGCCGATCTGCTGCAGACCCAGAAGCGAATCGGGCTCACCGTGTCGGACTCATGCATGATGACTCCGATGAAGTCTGTCACTGCAGTGATCGGCATTGCGGACCGGCCGCAGCCGAAGCTGATCTCCGGGTGCGGAAGCTGTGACATGAGAGACCGGTGCACCTACAGGAAATCCGGGACGACCTGCGGGAGCTGATCCCGAAGAACTGAAGATGTGACCGGTTGCGGGAGCTGATCCTGAAAAACAAGAGATCACAGCGGCCTGCGGAAGCTGACAGAAAACGGAAAACGGGCAAAATCAGCGGAAGCTGAAATTATTAATAATAAAAACATACAGAGGTGTATTGTGAAGGATAAAGTCAGAGAGATATTGGAAAATGCCGGCGGAAAGTACGTGATACTGGATGGCGGGATGGGCACCATGATCCAGGCTGCAGGTCTGGAGGAGGGTGAGCACCCCGAAACTCTGGTCATCAGAGAGCCGGAGGCAATTTGCGGGATACAGCGGAAATACGTGGAGGCAGGGAGCAGCATCCTGTACTCCTGTACTTTCAGGGCAAACCGGAAGAGGGTTGAAGGCAGCGGGTACTCCGTAGAGGAGATAATCAACGGAGCGGTGAAGGTGGCCAGACAGGCTGCGGAGGGCGCAGATCACAAGGTGTATGTCGCGCTGGATATCGGCCCCATCGGCGAGCTGCTGGAACCCTACGGCACGCTGTCTTTTGAAGAGGCGGTGGACATATTTGCGGAAATGGTCAGGGCCGGAGTGAATGCCGGTGCGGATCTGATAATCATGGAAACCATGACGGACCTCTACGAGGTGAAGGCCGCGGTGCTGGCAGCCAGAGAAAACTCCGACCTGCCGCTCTTCGTCACCATGAGCTACGAGAAAAGCGGCCGCACGTTTACAGGCACTACGGTGGAATCCATGGTCTGTGTGCTGGAGGGCCTCGGCGTGGACGCGATCGGCATAAACTGTTCCCTCGGTCCGGATGACATACTGCCGGTGGCAGAGAGGCTGAACGCAGCCACAAAGCTTCCGATGCTCATCAAGGCAAATGCGGGACTGCCGGACCCGGAGACCGGAGAGTACGGTCTGAACGCGGACTCCTTCGTGGAGCTCATGAAACCCTACAAAAAACTGGAGCATATGACATTTACCGGGGGCTGCTGCGGCACCGCTCCCGACTTTATAGAAAAGCTTTCAAAGGAACTGAACAGCGGCGCCGGTGAGGGCGATGGGGCCGCAGCTGCCGGGGAAGATGAGATTTCCGGAGAGTCCGCAGAATCCGCAAAAGCAGGAGTTTCAGCAGTTTCCGGAGAGTCCTGTGCCAGGGAGAACCCCTCTGTCTTTTCCATGGGAGTCTCCGCTCCGGAAAGCACTGTGATCTGCACGCCCACACAGGTTGTCACCATTGACAGTGTGAAGGTGATCGGCGAGCGGATCAATCCAACAGGAAAGAAGAGATTCCAGCAGGCTCTCAGGGAAAATGACATTGACTACATACTGGACCAGGCGATTCAGCAGGTGGAGGCCGGCGCTGATATCCTGGATGTGAATGTGGGCCTGCCGGGTATCGACGAGCCGTCCATGATGGTGAGAGTCGTCAAGGCGATACAGTCCGTGGTGGACGTGCCTCTTCAGATAGACTCCTCCGATCCGGTGGCCGTGGAAGCCGGCCTCAGGGTCTGCAACGGAAAACCGATCGTTAACTCGGTAAACGGCAAAGACGAAGTGCTGCACAGCATCCTCCCCATCGTAAAAAAATACGGTGCTTCCGTTCTGGGGCTGTGCATAGATGAAGAGGGAATACCTCAAACTGCCGAAAAGAGGATCAGCATAGCGGAAAAGATCCTGAACACGGCACTCTCCTATGGCATTCCAAAGGAGGACCTGTTCATCGACTGCCTGAGCCTCACCATATCGGCGCAGCAGGACCAGGCTCTGGAGACGCTGAAGGCTATCCGCCACGTCCACGATGTCATGGGACTTCACACTGTGCTTGGAGTTTCCAACATATCATTCGGCCTGCCTTACAGAGAACTGGTAAATTCCACATTCCTGACAATGGCAATGGCTAACGGTCTGGATCTTCCGATCATCAATCCGAATAACGAAGCCATGATGAACGCAGTCCGCAGCTTCAGGGCTCTGACCTGTGTGGACAGAGACTGTCTGGGCTACATAGATAAATACGCCGACTACAAGCCGCAGGCGGCAGCCGCTCCCGCAGTTGTTCCCGGAAGCGGAAACGGAAGTCCGGCCGGAAGCGGCGACACCGGAGATCCTGTTGCTCCAGGCTGTGACCCGGCTGTACTCAGAGCCATTTCAAAGGGATTAAAAGCAGATGCTGTGTCTGCTGTGAACACTCTGCTTGACAGCAAGGACGAACTCAGCATCATAAATGACGATCTCATCCCCGCTCTGGACGAAGTGGGAAAGAACTTCGAGGCCGGTAAGATTTTCCTGCCGCAGCTTCTCAACGCTGCCGGAGCCGCCGGTGAAGCTTTCGAAGTGATCAAGAAGCGGATCGCCGCCTCCGGTTCAGGAGCCGTATCAAAGGGAAAGATCATTCTGGCCACAGTGAAGGGAGACATCCACGACATCGGGAAGAACATCGTAAAGGTCATCCTGGAAAACTACGGCTACACCGTCATAGACCTGGGAAAAGATGTGGATCCGCAGCTCATAGTGGACACAGCTATCCGGGAAGACGTGAAGCTGGTGGGTCTTTCCGCGCTCATGACCACCACGCTCGTGGGCATGGAAGAAACCATCAGAGCGTTGCGGGACAGCGGCCACGACTGCAGGATAATCTGCGGGGGCGCGGTGCTTACAAAGGAATACGCCCTCAAGATCGGCGCCGACTACTACGCAAAAGACGCCAGCGAATCAGCTTCCATAGCAAAGGAAGTTTTCGGAGCATAAAAAAACAATCCTGACCCGGAGTCGATCCGGATCAGGATTGTTGTTTTTAATAATAACAGTTTTGCTGAAAATACTTTCCGCGAAACATCCTATTTGTTGTCAACGCTGTACATGTATTCAACCAGCTCCAGGATCTTCTTGGAGTAACCGTACTCATTGTCGTACCATGCGATGATCTTGATCAGGTTGTCGCCGATCATAGTACCCTCGGATGCGTCGAAGATGGATGTGCAGCTCTCGCCGATGAAGTCGCTGGAAACAACCTCGTCTTCTGTATAGCCCAGGATTCCCTTGAGCTCACCCTCGGATGCCTGCTTCATGAGTCTGCAGACCTCAGCGTAAGTTGTCGGCTTTGCAACCTCGATGTTGAGGTCAACCAGGGAAACATCTGCCGTAGGCACACGGTACGCGATACCTGTCAGCTTGCCCTGAACCTCAGGAATAACGAGACCTACAGCCTTTGCTGCACCTGTGGACGTCGGAATGATATTTCCGAAGGAAGAACGGCCTCTTCTCCAGTCGCTCATGGATCTCATATCTACGACCTTCTGCTTTGCAGTTGCCGCGTGAATCGTGGACATGAGCCCCTTAACGATTCCGAAGTTGTCATTGAGAACCTTTACAACCGGTGCCAGGCAGTTTGTGGTGCAGGAAGCGTTGGATACAACGTTCATGTCTGACTTGTAATTCTTGTTGTTAACGCCCATTACGAATGTAGGGGTAGTCTTGTCCTTTGCAGGAGCTGTGATGATGACTTTCTTTGCGCCGCCTTCGAGATGAGCCTGAGCCTTCTCTGTAGTGGTGTACTGGCCGGTACCTTCGATAACGTAATCTGCACTGTACTTGCCCCAAGGAATAGGTTCCTTGCCTTCGATAACAGCCACCTTCTTGCCGTTGATGATGAGGCCCTTTTCGTCGCCTTCCTCGTACTTGTCAAGTGTACCCTGGAATCTTCCGAATACTGTATCATACTTGAGCATGTAGATCATGTAATCCAGGTCTACTTTACGATAGTTGATGGCAGCAATTTCGAATTTAGGATCTGCTGCTGCGATTCTGATAACAACTCTGCTGATACGTCCGAAACCATTGATTCCGATTCTGATCGCCATTTTTGTCTCCTTTTTACCTGCGCAAAAAACTCATATATTATGATTTTACCACATCCGCCGCTACACGGTCTATTGATATAAAAATAACGCGCCCCGTTCAGACACAAGAAACTCCCTGCCCGCCAGTCACCTGCCGGGAGGGAGTTCTGATATCAATATATACAGCTCTGCTGCGGATTATAATTCCTCCGTGAGCAGTCCGTGCTTTTCGTAGGAAGTGACCTTCGTGATGTGATTGTCGCCATCTACGAGAACGACCTTCGGACTGTGAGCCTTTGCCTCTTCCGGAGTCATCTCAGCATATGCCATGATGATCACCAGGTCACCGGTGCTTACGCATCTTGCAGCTGCCCCGTTAAGACAGATCATGCCGCTTCCGCGCTCACCTGAGATCGCATAGGTCTCAAATCTGTTGCCGTTATTGATGTCGACAATCTGCACAGCCTGATACTCTACGATACCTGCTGCGTCTAAAAGGTCTTCATCTATGGTGATACTGCCAACATAATCCAGCTCAGCCTGCTTGACTGTAGCTCTGTGGATCTTTCCCTTCAGCATTTTGATTTCCATGATGTTCCGTTTCTCCTTTCATCTTCCTCTTCCGCGCTAACCTTGCGGTGCGGCAACGGGAGATGAAGCTCCCGGTTCAGTTTGGCGACATGCCAATACCTGCCGGCTTTTTACTCCAAATAATATATCACCTTGTTTTTTAAGTGTAAAGAAAAAACGATGATTTTTTGAAGTAATTTGTTATGCTGCGTTCAGCATGGAGTCCAGGGAAACTGCTGTAACACCCTTAGGGAGGGAAGTGTCAACCTTGTTGCTGGTCTCGGTGAACTTCAGATCGATATCACCGGTCATCTTCATACCCAGCATGTCTGCAACAAACTTGGCAACTGCAGAGTTCTTCTTTGTTGTAGCTTCCACAGACATCTCATTGAGGCCCTGAACGCCGCCCATCTTCATAGTCATTGTGCTGGAAACAGGCTTTGTTCCGTCAGTCTCGATCACATACTTTCCGGTTACTGTTGCACCGTCCATCTGGCCGGATGTACCCATAGCCTTGAACATATCAGCAAAATCGAACTCGGATGTATATGTGTTGCCGCTCTTCTTGAATGCATCGTCGCCGAACGCCTTCTTTAAAGCATTGTAGTAATCAACAGATCTCTGATATCCATTGACATCATAAGAAGGAGCCATGGCCTTCAGTGTTGCGGACATACCTGCAACCATGTCATCGCTTGCTGCTGTTGCATTCTTAAGATCGCTCCAGCTCATACCCTGTGCGCCGAGAATGCTGTCCATGTTCATACTGTACCATGTCTGGTTGCCGTTAACAGTCTGGCCCATATACATAACGCCCTTGTTGCCGTCCAGCTTTACTTCGGATGTTGCAGGAACTTTGGTCTCACCATCGGATAAATTCATGTCAACAGTGATGTCCGCATCAGTATTGTTGCAGATACCCTTTACTGTTCCGTCAAGATCCATGGAAGTCTTCAGTTCCTCAGCGGAAGCGGTTCCGTCACCTACCAGGCTTGAGAGATCCATAGTCAGGTTGCCCTTGAAAGTACCGTCTACATTGTAAGTCTTGGAGTTGTCAACTGAGATGTCAGCTGTCTGTCTGACAAGCGCAAAATCAGTGTTGGCATTTGCAACGATCTTGTCTGTATTTACGATAACTACAGTCTTTGCAGCCTGATCCCAGCCTACGGAGTATCCGAGGACTTCGGAAACAAATCTCGTAGGGACATATGTTCTGTCATTCTGAATGAAAGGAGCTACATCCATAGTCTTTGTGGATGTTGTTCCGTCTGCATTCTTTAACGTAATGACATTGTTGCCGTTTGTCATCTCCAGCTTCTTGCCGTCAACGCTGCCGCTGATAACCTTCGTTGCGGCATCGTAATCGACCTCAGCTCCGAGAGCTTCAAACATAGCTCTGTAAGGAACCATGATCCTGCCGTTAACGTTCTGCGGAACCGCATCTGAGAATGTAACTGCCTGTCCGTCGATAGTTACGGATGGCGCAGAATCTGCAAAAGCTGTAACTCCTGTTGCTGTCATGCCGATCGCCAGTGCCATCACTGAAGCCGCCATGAACTTCTTTGATAATTTCATATTATTCTCCCTTTCTTCAATCCGAAAGAATTAACTACTGATTAAACTCCTGTGCCGCAACCTTCATCCCGGTCACAGTACTCTACCATTTTAACATCATTTTCTTAACAAAAGTCTAAAAGCTTCTTAAGAAATGTATACATTTTAAATCCATCTGATGGAGATTTCTCCACTGGAGAGCGTCCTGCGGGATCCATCCGGTTCTTCGATCACAAGTCCGCCCATGTCATCGATGTCCACAGCCCTGGCAGGATGTGCCACGCCGCCGGATATGTAGTTTATATCCCGGCCGATCACGTTGGAGCGGCGGCGGTATTCTTCTATAAAACTGCGGTCGTCCAGATTCTTTGACAGCGTCCACACCCGGTTGGCAATCTCCGCCGCAAGCCTGTTGCGGGTGACTTCCGGAACCTGCCCGTCATAGAGAAATCCCATACGTTCAAGGACCTCCGGCGGATAGGCGTCCCTCTGCGCCTTGAAATTAATGCCGATGCCGATGACCACGCTCTCTATGCCGCCGGTCTCGATATCCGTAACAGCCTCGCAGAGGATCCCGCACAGTTTGCGAGTGTCCTTATAAAGGTCGTTCACCCACTTTATATCAAGGCTGATGCCGGTGACCGCCTCCACAGCTCCCGCGGTGGCCACGGCTGCGGCTGTGGTGATGAGTATCCCCTTGCTCATGTCAGCCTCCGGATCCACCACGATGGACATGTAGATCCCGGATCCCGAAGGGGACGCGAAGGAACGACCCATCCGCCCCTTGCCGGCGGTCTGACGGTCTGCCACAACCACCGTGCCGGAAGCGGCGCCGGACGCAGCCAGCTCTCTGGCCCGGTTGTTGGTGGAGTCAGTCTCATCCAGTACCACCAGTTTGTCCCGGAGCTCCGGCAGGATCCACTGGCCGATCCCGGAAGCCGTGAGGATGTCGGACTCAGGTGCCAGCCGGTATCCCCGGTTCGTCCCTGCATCTATGTTGAACCCTTCATCCCGAAGACTCTTTATCGCCTTCCAAACAGCCGTGCGGGAAACTCCGAACAGCTCCGCCAGGCTCTCTCCGGACACGCTTTCCTCTCTGTGCCCCTCCAGATAGCCCAGCACATCATCTTTAAGACTCATAGCTCCGTTCCTCCAATCCTTCTTCCGCAGCCAGCTCTGTCACTTCCCTGAGCCTGCGCTGCATCTGACGGGTGCGCACTCCCACCAGTTTATCCAGTTCATCGTTCGCCTGATTCAGTCTCTGCTGCGTCTGCTGCAGCGCACTCTCAAATTTGTCAAATTCCGTCTTCACAGAACCCAGCACAGCCCATACCTCTCCGCTGCGGCGCTGTATCGCCACAGACCTGAAGCCCATCTGAAGGCTGTTGAGCAGCGCCGCCATGGTGCTCGGTCCCGCCACACAAACGTGATACTCCCTCTGGATCCTCTCGGTGATACCGCTGTTCACCACCTCCGCGTACAGTCCCTCAAAAGGCAGGAACATCACCGCAAAGTCAGTGGTATTTGGCGGATCCAGGTATTTGTCATGTATATCTTTCGCTTCATTTCTTATAGTAATGAGAAGACGCTTCAGCGCATCGTCCATGGCATCCCGATCCGCCTCCTCGCAAGCGTTCTGCCAGGCAGCGTAAGTATCACCCGGGAACTTGGAATCCACCGGCAGATACATAAAGCCGTTCTCCGTGGGAATCTTCACCGCAAACTCCACCACGGCTCTGCTGCCCCTGCGGGTCGCCACATTTTCATCATACTGCTCCGGAGCCAGGATCTCGCTGAGAATTGCTCCCAGCTGGATCTCACCGAGGATTCCCCTGGTCTTCACATTGGACAGGACTTTCTTCAGATCTCCCACTCCCGCAGCCAGGGTCTGCATCTCCCCCAGCCCCTTGTAGACCTGTTCAAGTCTCTGATTCACCAGGTTAAAGGACTCGTTCATCCGCCTGCTTATGGTCTGCTGCAGCTTCTCGTCCACCACGTTCCTCATCTCATCCAGCTTTTTCGAGTTATCCTCCCGGATATCCCGGAGGTTCCTGTCCAGGCTGCTACGCATGGCCTCCAGCTTGCCGCTGTTCTCCGCAGCAAAAGTCCGGAAGCGGTTCTCGGCCTGCTCCGAGGACATCTTCATATTCTGAGCCAGCAGGCTGCCAAGGGTATCCATGGACTTGTTCACCGCGTCTGCCAGTTCTTCACGCATCCTGGCGTTTTCCCGGTTTATCAGGTCCACCTGGGAATCCACATAAGCTGTCAGCTCGTTCTTGTCCCGGGGACTCATCCCATTCCTGCTCCTTCCTGTGAAAAGCAGAATGAGCAGCGTTGCCACCGACACCGTAAGGGTTATGACGAGCATTGCGATTTCCGGATTAATTATCATAGAGAAATTCTCCTTCCATTTCATTACATATCTGCATCCGTCATACATTTTATCAAATGCGCTGTTCTTCCGCAATTCAGTATGAAAACCCTTGACCCGGCGGCTGTTAAAGTTCACAATAATAAGGTTAGGAACAGAAATTTGTTTACGGAGTATCATCATGAAAGAATTATTGCGATTGTACCTGACATTTGCGAAAATCGGACTTTTTACCATCGGCGGAGGATATGCCATGCTGCCGATAATACAGAGGGAGATAGTTCAGGACAGGGGCTGGGCCACCAACGAAGAAATCATCGACTACTTCGCCATCGGCCAGTGCACCCCGGGACTGATCGCGGTGAACACATCAACCTTCATAGGTCAGAAGCGGGCAGGCATTCCCGGCGGCATCATCGCAACGCTGGGCTTCATAACTCCTTCGCTCATCATCATTTCCATCGTGGCGGCACTGCTCAGGAACTTCGCTGAGGAACCGGTCATCCTTCACGCATTTGCTGGAATCCGTGTCTGCGTAATGGTACTGATAATCACCGCCTGCATGCGCATGTGGAAGTCATCGGTCATCGACGTGCCCACATTTGTGATCTTCGCGGCGGTCTTTCTTCTTGCCGCGTTCACTTCCATAACGCCGGTAATCCCGATACTTGCTGCCGGAGTTCTGGGAGTAGTGATCCGAAAGATATTCGGGAGGGGAGAAAGAAAATGACCACCTATTTCCTTCTCTTTTATCACTTTTTCAAAACGGGACTGTTCTCCATCGGCGGAGGACTGGCAACGCTGCCATTTCTCTACAACATCTCAGATGTGACAGGCTGGTATACCTACGACGAACTGGCCAACATGCTGGCGGTTTCTGAATCCACGCCGGGGGCCATCGGGATCAACATGGCAACCTACGTGGGATACACCGTTGGCGGCGTTCCCGGAACTCTGCTCGCCACATTGTCCGAAGTGGCGCCGGGCATCGTGGTGATCCTGATCATCGCCAGATTCCTGGACAGGTTCCGCGGCAGCAGGATCGTGGATTCCGCATTCTACGGGCTGCGGCCGGCTTCAGTGGGACTCATCGCATCCATCGGCATAACCGTGGGGAGGATAGTGCTCCTCAACGCGGGCTGGACGGCTGCCGACGGGCTTGCGGCACTTCTGAATTACAAGTCCCTCATACTGGCGGTGCTGGTTCTGGCGGGCACGATCAGATTCAAGAATCTGAACCCCATCGTCTTTATAGCAATATCAGCTGCTGCGGGCATATTGTTCTCGTTCTGATATGAAGTTTTTTGTTTAAGATCTGCCCCTAAGGGTTATAATAAAGTTTAGCATTCAAACAGTTAACAAACTTAAGGAGGTTATATAAATGGCTAAGACTAAGGTTGATATATTTTCCGGTTTCCTGGGAGCGGGCAAGACCACGCTCATCAGAAAGCTGATCGAGGAGTCCTTCAGCGGACAGCAGGTGGTTCTCATCGAGAACGAGTACGGCGAGGTTAACATCGACAGCGGTTTCCTGCAGGATGCAGGGGTTGAAATCACAAATCTTACTGCCGGCTGCATCTGCTGCACTCTGGTGGGAGACTTCGGTGATGCGCTGAAGAAGGTTGTGGATCAGTACCATCCTGACAGGATCCTCATCGAGCCTTCCGGCGTGGGCAAGCTGTCCGACGTGATCAGAGCTGTGCAGAATGTTGCGGAGCACGACGATCTGGAGCTCTCCAGCTTCGTTTCCGTGGCCGATGCGAAGAAAGCGAAGATGTACATCAAGAATTTCGGGGAGTTCTATCTGGATCAGATCACCCATGCGAAGACCATCGTGCTGAGCAGAACTCAGGACATGAGCGAAGAGAAGCTGCAGAAGACTGTGGACCTGCTGAGGGAGCACAATCCTGAAGCGCGCATCATAACAACTCCGTGGAGCGAGCTGACAGGGGATCAGATCCTGGAAGCTATGGAAGGTGACAAATCCTTCGCGGACAAACTGCTGGAGCAGCTGGCTGCAGAGCCTGTTCACGAGCATCATCACCACCACGATCACGACCACGAACATGAGCACGAGCATGACCACGAGCATCACCATGACCATGACGATGAATGCAGCTGCGAGAATGATCACGAACACGATGATGAGTGCGGATGCGAGCACCATCATCACGACCATGATGACCATGATCATCACCACGATCATGATCACGAACACCATCACGACCATGAGCACGAGCATCACCATCATCACGACCACGATGACGAGTGCGGATGCGGACACGAGCATCATCACCACCATCACCACGGCGAACACGATGCAGATGAAGTATTCGACAGCTGGGGCGTTGAAACTCCGCGGAAGTACACCGAGGCTGAAATCCTTGAGGCTCTTGAGGATCTGGACATGGGTCTCTACGGCGCGGTTCTCAGAGCCAAGGGCATCGTACAGTCACCTGATGGCAAGTGGCTCAACTTCGACTACGTTCCGGGCGAGCCGGCGGTACGCGAAGGTACGGCGAGCTACACCGGCCAGATCTGCGTGATCGGCGCCGGCCTCAAGCAGGACAAGCTGGCAGAAGTATTCCACATTTAATAAAGGAGATAATTGATACATGAGCATCCCCGTATATATTTTCACCGGTTTCCTGGAAAGCGGAAAGACTTCCTTCATCAGAGACACTCTGAGGGACCCGGGATTTACAGATAATGAGAAGACCCTGCTCATCGCCTGCGAGGATGGCGAGGAAGAGTACGACGAAGCGTTTCTGAAAGAGACGAACTCAGTTCTTCTCCAGATCGATGATCCTGAGGAATTCACCACTGAGCTGCTGGACAAAGCTGCGAAGATGCAGAAGCCTGACCGTATCCTTCTGGAATACAACGGCATGTGGGAAATGCAGCTGATCCAGAAGCAGTTCCCGAGAAACTGGGAGATCTACCAGATCGT
>JAIKWW010000089.1 GCA_024684465.1 Clostridia bacterium
TCTGTAAGGGTTGATCCAGGCGTGGAGCTGCATGCCCCGGGCGTGTGCCTCATCCACCCAGTATTCCAACGGGTCGAATCCCCCTGAGGGAGCCAGTCCCTGTGTTCCTGTGATAGTCTGACTCCATGGGAAGATCGCCGATGGATAGATGGCGTCCCCGTAAGGCCGCACCTGCAGGAATATGGCATTAATCCCCATATCTTTACAGTTGTTCAGTATGTTGTCCGTCATGACCATCAGAGCTCCGGGATCCGTGGTCTTGTAGGACGGGTAGTCGTACATGGAAACCCACATGCCCCGCATTTCCTGATCCGCGGAAACGTCGGCAGTGCCGGCGTAACTCATGATCCCCCGAAGGTCTGTGGCTGCCACATATGCGCTGATGCCGGTGAGGGTCATCATGAAGGCAAGAACCATTGCCAGCAGGCGCCTGCTGGCGGAGCCGGCGGAAATATTATTTATCGCTTTTTTCTGAAATGTCATCTTTGTGTAGTGCCTTTCTATTCAATTCTCTTTCAACTTCCAGTTTTTTTCTCACCCTGAGAAGATATCTCTTCTGGTATTTTATCCTGCCGAATTCCGAGATCTCTCTGGTGTAAGCAAGGTCTCTGATGCCTCCGATAGCGCCCACCAGCGGGATCATCTGCACGAACTTCATGTACAGCAGACGGGAGGACAGCGCCTTGGATGTGAGCAGGATCTCTTTTTTCAGGTTGAAGTGCTCAGGGAGCTTCCCTCCATTACTTATAAAAAGGTGGATGTTCTTCTCCGTCTCTTTGAAGAGGCTTCCGTCGGAAACCGCGCCGCGGATTATCAGCAATATGAAATACTGCTCCTTTTCCTTTGTATAATCGTATCCGAAGTGGAGTGACTGGGTGTACAGATTCCGGAGGACGATGGAAACGAACACGGGGATGTCCGGAAGTCCGATTCCCAGAAGTCCCATGCCGGTGCCCGCCAGTCCGCTCACCGCAGTGGATCCCAGGCTGTCCGCCAGGGTGTTGTTCAGGTATGCTCTCATGGCATAGTCGCCTTCGGAAGTGGAGGCAGACCTGCGCTTGCTGCGGATAGTCTCCTTGTCGTAGGTCTTTTCCAGCAGAGCGGTGCCCTTTTTAAAAATGGTCTCAAAAGCCTTGGCGAAGGCCTTGTCCAGGGTACCCTGCAGTTTTGCCGGCACCACGCCCTCCAGCTTTGATTCCAGAAAATCCTGTTTCTTGTTCTCGTGGCGTCTGCGGAAGAGGATCTCCTTCTTTCTCACGGAGAGCCACTCGGTCTTCCAGGTGCGGATATCTTTTTCTGATCTCATGGTAACGCTCCTTTCAAATGCCCTTACTCCTTGAGGAGAAGGGCTGCGGCGGGGCCGCGGAAATGCGCTGAAAATGTTGATTTCACAGCCGCATCAGTTATATAATATATCACAGTCAGAAAAAAATATAGAAAAAATAAAATTATTTTAAAAAACCCGTTGACAGATATCTGATTTGTTGATAATATATCACTTGTCGTTACGACAGCGACAAAAAACATGCGCCTTTAGCTCAGCTGGCAGAGCACCTGACTCTTAATCAGGGTGTCCAGGGTTCGAACCCCTGAAGACGCACCATAAGGTCACACTCGATCGGGTGTGGCCTTTATTTTTTTTATTAATAGTCGTATCCTCCGGATGTTTTCATCCGGTCACAGAACAGATATAATATGGTACAAATGACACTATCCTCCGGATGCTTTTTCCGGAGGAATTTTTTATTGGTATAGAGACTTGTGTAAAACATACCTGAAGGATAGGTAAAATCTGCATGATACCAGTTTTTCAAATAAGATTCTTCAGTATTCTTTAATATATGTTAATGAGGCGGAAAGAGTGCTGTGCTATAAAATGTGTATGTATAACGGGAGAATAGGAGAAAAGCATGGTCTTTAGCAGTATGACATTTCTGTTTGTATTTTTGCCGGTGGTGACGGCGCTGTACTTCCTCGTGCCGAAACCGGCGCGCAACGGAGTGCTGCTTGCCGCCAGCCTGCTCTTTTACGCCTGGGGAGAACCGAAGTTCGTGGTGCTCATGGTGATCTCGGTACTGGTGAACTACGCCGGAGGGCTGCTGATCGAGAGGAGCCGGGCCTCCGGAGGGACCGGAAAGGCCGCTCTGACCGGGGCGGTGACGGTGGATCTGGTGCTGCTTGGAATCTTCAAATATGCAAATTTCGTGGTGGATTCGGTAAATTCCGCTCTGAGCTCGTCACTGAGCATACCGGAGATCGCACTGCCAATCGGTATATCATTTTATACATTTCAGAACATGTCATATATCATAGATGTATACCGGGGGGACACGGAGGCTCAGCATGATCTGATCGACTTCGCGGCCTACGTGACCATGTTCCCTCAGCTGATAGCCGGACCGATCGTGCGGTACAGCCAGGTGGCGGAGGAACTGAAGAGCCGGGAACTGAGTTTTGACCGGTTCGGGTCCGGAGCACAGCGCTTTATCATCGGCCTGGGGAAGAAGGTGATCTTCGCCAACCAGGCGGGGAGCGTGTGGGAGCAGATCTCGAAGATGGAAACCCCGTCAGCCTCGACGGCACTGATCGGAGCGGTGTTCTTCACCTTCCAGATCTACTTCGACTTCTCGGGATACTCGGACATGGCCATCGGACTGGGAAAGATGCTGGGGTTCACATTCCCGGAAAACTTCGATCATCCTTACACCTGCAGGAGCATAACCGAGTTCTGGCGCCGCTGGCACATGACCCTGGGCTCCTGGTTCAGGGAATATGTCTACATTCCGCTGGGGGGCAGCTACAACGGCATGCTCCGCCAGCTGAGAAATATAGCCGTGGTGTGGGCCCTGACCGGGCTGTGGCACGGCGCAGCCTGGAACTTCGTGTTCTGGGGACTGTACTACGGTCTGATCCTGGTGCTGGAAAAGGTGTTCCTGCTCAGAGCGCTGGACCGGATACCGGAGCGCCTTCAGTGGCTGAGGCACCTGTACACGCTGCCGGTGATCCTGGTGGGCTGGGTGCTGTTCGCATCCACGGATCTTCAGTCCCTGACCGGCTATCTGGCGGCCCTCTTCGGCGCGAACGGGGTGCTGGATCCCGCTGCGGGATTTTATCTCAGAAGCTGGTGGATGCCGATGATATTAATGGCTGCAGCCTGCACGGAGCTGCCGGCAAAGACAGCGGCAGCAGCAGTGGGACGGATGCCTGAACCGGTGAAGGCGGTGACGGTGAACCTGTTCCTGGGAGCAGTTTTCCTGCTGTCCCTGGCATTTCTCGTGGGTGACAGCTACAATCCGTTTCTGTATTTCAGATTTTAAGGAGGATGCCTATGAATCTTACAGAGAAAATTACCGGCGTCATGCTTTCCGGGCTTCTGATCGCCGGAGCAACGCTGTATTTTCTGATTCCGGATGTGTCCTTTTCGGAAAATGAAAACCGCATGCTGACACAGCTCCCGGGGATAACGGCTGAATCTGCATTCTCGGGAGATTACGGAAGAAACGTGGAAGAGTATCTGGCTGACCAGTTCCCCGGGAGGGACGGAGCCATGAGGGCGGCCTCCGATGCGAGAAGGGCCGCGGGGCTCAGGGAAGTGAACGCGGTCTACCTTGCAGGGGAAGGATATCTGGTGGACAGGCTGGTGGATGCAGATATGGATCCGGAGGTCTTCGCCGGGAACCTGAAGGTTCTGGACGGCTTTGCGGAGTCTCTGAGGGAGGCAAAGCCGGGCATGCAGGTCACGGTGCTCCCGGTGCCTGACAAGGGAACTGTCATCAGGAATCTGCTGCCGGAGGGCGCGCCCTATTACGACGGGGAAAAGGCCATGGCTGAAGTGAAGGATGCGATGCATCACGGCGACGTGCTGGACGTGACTGATGCCTTCAGGGATGCCGGGAGCATGCAGGTCTACTACAGGACGGACCACCACTGGACCACTTACGGAGCAGGGCTTGCAGCAGAACTTTACAAAGCTCAGTGCGGAGCGGCGTGCAATGGAGATGCGCCGGCGGTGGCGGCGGCGGAGGTGCCGGAGCTTACCACTGTGACGTCAGAATTCCTGGGTTCCCAGTACTCCAGGGTGCTGTGCTCCGGGATCGAGCCGGATCATCTGGAGATCCCCGCGGCAAAGGAACCTGCAGATCTCACTGTGGATACGGGCACTGACAAGTGGGGGACCTGCTATGACATGAGCGCGCTGAACCACAGGGATAAGTACGCGCTCTTCTTTGGAGGCAACTACGCCCGGGTGGATATAAAGACCGGATCCGGAGGCCCGAAGCTGATGGTGGTAAAGGATTCATTCGCCAATTCCTTCGTGCCGTTCCTGCTGGAGGATTACGGTGAGATCGAAATGGTGGATCTGCGGTACTTCACGGGAAGCCTCAGGGGCGAGGCGGAAAAGTTCGACCCGGATCAGGTGCTGGTGATATATGAGATGTCGAATCTCATGCAGGATGAGAATCTGCTGAAGGCCGGAGCCTGATATTTAAAGAAGTAAATCCACAGCGGAAGGCTGTGAAGATATATTAAATGAAAACAAGTGAGCAAATGGAGAAGGAAAATGAAACGGGAAAAAATCGTGAATCGCAAATCTGAAGGAAGAGGCAGGAAACTGATGGCTGCGGCGCTGGCTGCGGTGATGTGCCTGGGAGTTCTCGCCGGATGCGGCGCGGGAAGCGGACAGGAGGATGCAAAGAATATCACTGTTCCTGCGGCTGATATCGGCAGGGCCGTGGTGAGCGGGGCAAAAGACATTGCTGCTGCTTCTGAAATGAGCTGGGGAACGGATGTGTACAAGTCAAATCTGCCGACACTCTACGGCAGTCTGGACACGGCGCTGGTGGAGGACGGATTCTTCGCCTATGACGACACCGGTGCTACTGCTGACGAGGTGACCATCCTGGTAGCGAAGAGCGAGGCGGACGCGGACAAGGTGGCTGATGCGCTCAGGGCGAGAGCGGAGAAGAGGGCAACGGACTTCGGCGGCTACAAACCGGAGGAGAAGGCCAAGGCTGAAAGTGCGAAGATAAACAAAGCGGACCGTTACGTGATGATGGCAATCTGCGATGATACGGCAGGGGCTGAGAAGGCTTTCATGAAGGCTATGCAGGCGGCGGCTGCTGGAGAGAAGCTGCCTGAGACCGGGGGCTCGGCGGAGTCGGGAAAATAAGTTGAAAGAGGAGACCGAAAGTGATGGATAATGAGAACAAGGGAACTATGATCAATGAACAGGCCGCTGCAGCGGAGCAGGCGGCTGAGAAGGCTGCGGAATCTGCTTCCGAAACTGCGGATACGGTGAAGACTGAGGCGGTAATGGAAACTGCCGATGGGGTGAAGACTGAGGCAGAAAATGCGGAGGCTGCGTGTGCTGAGACTCCCGATGGGGGAGCATGTGCTGCGCCAGTTCTGAAAATGAGCAGATTTGCGCCGCTGGTAGTCATCGTGATGATCCTGCTGGCGCTGGTAGCAGGCACTTCGCTGGTATTTGCCGTCAACAATACCATGAAGATAACGAGAGTCATGGATGTCATGTCGGACCAGTGGGGAATGAACATCGAGGCTCTGGCCAACGGCGAGATCGAAGCCGGCAAACATCCGGAGTATGACGACACGGCAGTTGTGGAGGCATACAAGTCCGGCGACAGCAGCAAGCTCAGCGAAAAGGACAAGTATGTCTATGACCAGGTAAGCGCAGTCATAGATGAGATCATCACAGAGGACATGTCAGACTACGACAAGGAGCTTGCAGTATTTAACTGGATATTCGCCCACGTGAGATACAACGATCAGAATTTCGTGGACGTGGAAGGCGGCTCAGAGGAATCTGTAAATGCCGGGGAAGCAGAGGCTGAGCCTGAACAGCAGCAGGGCGGCAACCGGGAAGAGACGGAGCTGAACCGGGAAGAAGAGCCGGGTGAAGCCCGGGAGTCCGGAGAACAGGCTTCCGGAAATACGGCGGAAACCCGTGAACAGATGGAAGAGCGGCTGAAGGAAGAAGCTGAGGATGATCCGATCGCAAAGGAGGATCCTTACGGTGAGAACTACGATTACGAGCCTTACGGCGTTCTGAAGTTCAGAACCGGGATCTGCGTGGGCAAGTCCACCACATTCAAGCTGTTCATGGACATCCTGGATATCCCTTGCCAGCTTATCCACTCCACTGAAGAGGGCGAGCACTGCTGGAATCTGGTTCAGATCGACGGCGACTGGTATCACTGCGACCTTACTCTGGACAGCGGCGACATGATGCCTGTCTACGACCGCTTCAACGTGACCGATACCATCAAGCTTGAAGACGGTTATCCGTGGGATCCTACGGATTTCCCTGCAGCGGATTCACTGGAGTACTGCTACATGATCAGGAACGCTGTCGAGGTGGATGACCTGTACGCCCTTCCGCAGACTATCCATGACTCCATGGAAGAAGGAAAATCCGTACTCTTTATCAAGGCCGGCGAGGGATGCAGGGTCTCAGAGGAGATTCTCGACCAGATCGGAGGAACCCTGCAGAATATATTCCCTTACGGCAGCTTCTACAGTTACAAGCTGAAGCTTGACGATGAGCACAGCGTCTATGTCTTCCAGATGGATAAGGGCCTCAATTATGCTGATAATGAGACTGAGGAAGAAGACGACTACGTGGAATATGACAGCGACAGGCTCTATGAGAGTTCCAATAGGGCATTTGCCGATTATTACGAGCAGTACGCTGTGGGCTGATGAGAGAACTCTAAATGAAAGTGTCCTTTATGAGATGCATCAGAAAAGATCGGCTTTTATCCTGGCGAGAATCGCCAGGATTTTTCATGCCAAATAAAGCTTTTTCGAAGCTTTATTTGACTTTGATAGTTTAAAGAAGATTTGATGAGCTGTTCTTTTATTAAATCTATGAATAAAACACAAATGCGAACACATTCTTAAATTTTGATAGGATTTGTTATTTTGATGCATTTTCATTGTTATTTTGATGCATTTTCATTGTTATTTCGTGTCTGGATTGTTATACTTAAAAGCGTGGGCTGATCAAATTGCATATCAATATAGTGTTTTAGAATACTGTAGGCAATTTGATCACTAAGGAATCAAATAGAAGGGAGATTCAACAAATAAGAAGAATTATTATTACGGTGCTAACAATCATTATGAGCGTGTCACTAAGCGTTCCGGCTTTTGCGGGACAGAACGAAATGTCAAGATATTTTCTGAGCGATGAGGAAATCATCAATAGTGAACTCAGTGACACATCTTTGAGTTTGGAAGCGGAGGAATTCCTTGCGGAATATGAAGTGAATCTTGACATATCACGTGACGGAAATGCGATCATGGAGATAGACGACGATGAGGATGGTTCCTCATATGTAGGTGTTCTTAATGAGGATATACTTGCATTGAAGAACGCGACTGAAGCGTACGGTTTTACAAAACAACAAGTTCAAGAATATGTTGATGGATTAGTTGATGAGGCTCCACAGATTATTCGTGATAGTAAATCCAAGAAAGAATCTACAAGGATTCCCGATGATGGCATAGGTTACGAAGTTCAGTCTTTATCTGGTTATAATCAGGCGACTTCGTATGCGACGCTGCCAACGAGAAAAATCAACAATAAAGATGATATAGTATACATTTTCTTTACGGCTTATTCCCCTAACACATGCATGGATTTCGGAGTCAGAGGGGGAATGTACAATTGGGTTAGTCATTTTCATCCCAAAGAGAAAGGTGATGGCGAGTCCATTGGTAAGCGCGATGGAGAACAGATATACTTCAATATCTATGTTGAAAAGAATGGTTGGCTGAGATGCAGGATTCTTGACGCGAAAAAATTTAGCAACGTCCTTTTTGATGCGGCTTACAAAATGAGTGGTGTGAAAAAGAATAAGATGGTATTTAATAAACAGATTACATTCTGCAACAATCATGCACAGTTCACTTCCGGCTGCTCTATTTCTCACGCAAGATTTGACCAAACCTATATTTATACCACGACCTACAACGCTCCAATGAATTCAAATAACACGAACCCAAATCGCAGAGGCACATTTGGCGGAAACAAAGTTGTAGTGAATAGTAATAATGGATGGGAAAGCGAAGATATTTCCATATATTTTAGAAAGTAAAGTGTACTCAATGAACCCAATGGAGGAAAGAAAATGAAACGCATGATCATAGCCGCGATTGCGCTTGTCTTGACGCTTCAGGTGCCAGTGTTCGCAATGGAGTCGGGAAAGAAGGTTTCGGTAAGTCTTCCCACGTTCGACGTCACTTTAAATGGAACGAAGATAGAGAGCGCTTACGACCAGTATCCTT
>JAIKWW010000107.1 GCA_024684465.1 Clostridia bacterium
TCGATCTCTTCATCTGAAAGACCGATTGCTTCCTTCTGTTCCCTGAGTCTGGCGATTTCTTCTCTTGCAACATCGATATCCTTGCAATACGCAGCAACTTCGTCATCAAAAGAAGCACCTTCAGCATATTTATTGTAGATATAATCTCCGATTTCAAGCTTCAGAGCTTTGATCTCGCGTTCCTTTGATTTTATGTTCATAGTGAGCTTGCTTGCTTCAGCAAATTCACCGGATTTCTGAGCAACGTTTTTGCCAAAATCTGAAAGCTTACCTAAAATATCCATTCAAGATCTCCTCTCTTTGCCTAAATTTTCGATCATACACCAATACAAAAAGAAAAATGAGCAAGCCTATAAGCCGAGTTCTGTATTTGACGATCATCTTTCTAGACGTATCGTCGCCGATACGTTCAAGCGACCCACCATTTCGGGCGGCGACGGGCAATCGCCTTTTGTGCCCGCTTCGGTCTTGCTCCGGATGGGGTTTACACTGACGCGCTACGTTACCGCAACGCCGGTGAGCTCTTACCTCGCCATTTCATCCTTACCGCGGAAGCGGCGGTTTCATTTCTGTTGCACTTTCCTTGAAGTCACCTTCACCGGACGTTATCCGGCATCCCTGCCCTTTGGAGCTCGGACTTTCCTCATCGCTCACGCGACGCGATCGTCTGACTTACTCATCATGTTATTATATCATTAAATCCCGAATGTTCAAACTGCATAAATATTAATAAGTTCTAAAAATTTAGAAATATCAGCTATTCTGGACTCGATTTCCCTCAGTCGTTCTTCAGAATCGGGAGCATTTCCGTTCCGGATGATCGACTTGCGTATCGTGTTTGCTCCCCGGAGCCTATACTCCACAAGAGCACTGGCATCGCCCTGACCCCTGAGCCAGAGCGGAGGAAACTCAAACAGGAAACTGTCGGATAAACCTCTTCCCGCAGCGGCGTTTCTGAGTTCAACTTCTGCCTCATCCTGATGAACATTATTATCAGATGACGGCTTCACCACGAGAATCTCGCAAAGTTTCCGGTTTTCCCGAACGACCTGTTCCTCAACGATGATAAAGTGATTCGAATTACAGATGTATTTTCTCAGGAGAGCAGCATCTCTCCTGGGTTGAAGGACCAGTTTCTTTGCCGACAATGCCACGTCCATATCTGCTTCAATTATCTTTGAAGTGAGAATACCTCCCATTCCGGCAATGACGATCATATCTGCCTCTCCGGGCCGCAAGACCGAAAGTCCGCTGCCCTGTCGTATATCCGTTTCCACGTCACCGAGATGCTCCCGTATGTTTTCTTTTGCTTTTTCCAACGGACCGCTATTGATATCCGACAGTATCACATTACGGCAGGCATTGTTTTGAATCAGCCAGATGGGAACATATCCGTGATCTGTCCCGATATCGGCAACCGTGTCATTAGTTTCTGCATATGAAGCTATGAGTTTTAATCTGTTTGATATATTTGAAAGCATATGATCTCCATTAATATGATCTGTCTTCAACCGGATCGGAGAACGGATAGATGTCAGTTCCTGAAGCAATTACAGTCACATCTACGCCGAGGGCATTCTCCAGCTGTTCACACATATTCTCCGCAAAAATCACTTCAGTCCCGTAATGACCGGCATCTATGACACAGAAACCCATGTCGTCAGCCATCCTGGCGTCATGGTACTTCACGTCACCGGTGACATAAACATCGCTGCCCATCTCGTAAGCATCTCTCATGAATTCCGCTCCGGAACCTGTGCAGAGGGAAACGCTGCGCACTGTCTCAGGTGCCTTACCCGCAATCCTTATATCATTCTTCCCGCATGCTCCGTCCAGGATCCGAATGAACTCGTTGAAAGAAACCGGCTTGTCGTAGGAACCTATGCGGCCCATACCGCAGTTTTCGCGTTCTGCAGGATACATGGGCACTATGCCTGAAAGACCCAGCTGCTCCGCCAGATACTGATTTGTCCCGGATGCTGCGGAATCGAAAGCAGTATGGGAAGAATAGACAGAAATGCCGGCTCTGATAAGTCTTATAATTTGCTTTCCGATAATATCGTTATCGTCAATTTGACCCGTTTTCTTAAAAATCAGAGGATGATGGGTCACGATGAGCTCCACCTGTTCGCTGATTGCTTCATCGATCACAGAATCACTGATTTCCAGTGCAGTAAGGACTCTGCTGATGTCTGCGTCTTTATCTGCACATATCTGAATACCACTGTTATCCCATTCCTCCTGAAGATCTTCCGGGGAGATCCTTCTGATTGCGTCAATAACATCTGAAATTTTCATGAGCCACCTCCGGGGTATTCACTGACAAAAGGAAAGCCGCTTAAAGGCGGCTCTCAGTAAAATCCATTAATATAAACTATTCCAGATAATCCTTGAGCTTCTTGCTCCTGCTTGGATGTCTGAGTTTTCTCAAAGCCTTGGCCTCGATCTGACGAATCCTCTCTCTGGTAACGTCAAACTGCTTGCCCACTTCTTCAAGAGTACGAGCCCTGCCGTCTTCAAGTCCGAATCTGAGTTTGAGCACCTTGCGCTCTCTCTCTGTCAGAGTGTCGAGAACCTCAACCAGCTGCTCTTTTAACATGGAGAAAGCCGCCGCGTCGGAAGGTGCCGGAACATCATCATCCGGAATGAAGTCACCAAGATGGCTGTCTTCTTCTTCTCCAATCGGGGTTTCCAATGAAACAGGCTCCTGAGCTATCTTCAGAATTTCTCTTACCTTTTCAACTGAAATATCCATCTTTTTCGCAATCTCTTCAGGGGTCGGTTCACGATCCAGCTCCTGAAGCAGCTGTCTGGATACACGGATCAGCTTGTTGATGGTTTCCACCATATGAACAGGGATTCTGATCGTTCTCGCCTGATCGGCAATGGAACGTGTAATCGCCTGACGAATCCACCATGTAGCGTAAGTACTGAACTTATAGCCCTTCTTGTAGTCGAACTTATCAACTGCTTTGATCAGACCGAGATTACCTTCCTGAATGAGATCCAGGAAGAGCATGCCACGTCCCACATATCTCTTTGCGATACTGACTACCAGTCGCAGATTTGCCTCGCAAAGCTTGTTCTTGGCATCCTTGTCGCCCTCTTCCATGCGCTTGGCCAGCTCGATCTCCTCATCAGCAGAGAGAAGAGGGACCTTACCGATTTCCTTGAGGTACATTCTTACCGGATCATCAACCGTGATGCCCTTTGACATGATCTCCTCAAATTCCTTCGCTGATGAATTCTTGGATTTCTCTGCAAAATTCGCATCTTCACTGTCACCGAACTCCACGATCTCGCTGTCATCCGGATCTTCCTTTTCATTGAAAAGAACGATACCCTTGTCCGATATCAGCGAATAGACCTCTTCAATCTGGTCTGCATCCAGATCGATCTGTTCCAGCTGGTCCTGAACATCCTTCATGGAAAGACGGTTTCCCGACTTCTTTCCCTTGTTGATGAGATTGTTGATGCTTTCAAGCTTTGGTGAATCAATCCCTTTTAATAAACTCGTGTTTTCTTCCATTGTTATTCTCCCTAACCCTTCAGTGTTTTAAGTTCTTCATCTATTTTTTGTATTTCCGAGGTCAACCCGGCGGCTGTAGAATCGTCGACTCTGCCCAATTCGTCCGATATTTCATCCCTCCTGCGTTCGAGTATTTTTCTGCGGAATGTACTTCTGGACTGCTCATATATTTTGAGTGAATCATTGAGCGGTGTGTCGTCCATGATCCGCTGAAGTGTGTCAGCTTCCACAGGATCGAGACTGTCCTGAACCGATCTGATATCCACAACTCCGTTATGCGAGCCTTTTTCAATATTAATGGTTTTTATCCGATTATAAATATTGAAATAAGCCGGTGTACGGATAATTTCTTCCATATGATCGTTCTCTATCCGCTGGATATAAGAGACGTCCTCTGCGATCAGTCTGATCAGATAGCGCTGAAGCTGGTCGTTTTCTTCTGACAGCTTACCGTCTTTTTCCGTATTCCTGTTATTCTGCTTACCCCACAGATTCCCTGCAGGCTTGCCTGTGCGAATGGCCTCGATTTCACGTCTCAATGCAGTTTCAGATATTCCTGTCTTTTGTGAAACGCGCTTGATATAGCGGTCAGACTCAATGGGACTCAGTGTTTCCAGAATCCCTGCTGCTTCTTTAAAAAAGCTTATACTCTGCTCTGTATCCTGAAGATCGTACTTTGCCAGGGCATTCTGAAGCTTGTACTCGGCGTACGGCAGAGCCTTTCCAACCAGTTCCGTAAACTTTTCACTTCCGTGTTTCTTTACAAACTCGTCGGGATCTTTTCCGTCGGGAACGTGAAGGACCTTTGCCTTCATCCCGGCACCGCGGATGATCTCGATTCCCCTGAGTGCGGCCTTTCTGCCGGCACTGTCTGCATCGTAGGATAATACGACATTTTTTGTATATCTGCTTATCAGACGACACTGATTTTCGGTGAGAGCGGTTCCCAATGAGGCCGCCACATTCTTTACGCCGTTCTTGTACAGAGAAACCATGTCCATATAGCCTTCGACAAGGATTATCTCATCCTCTTTGGATACGTGATTTCTTGTGAGATTCAGACCGAAGAGATTGTTCTTCTTCTGAAAAGCCTCTGACTCCGGTGAGTTCAAATACTTTGGTTCACCGTCACCTATTATCCTCCCTCCAAAACCGATGACCTTTCCTCTGGTATCAATGATCGGAAACATCACTCTGTTCCTGAACTTGTCATAATACCTGCCCTTGGAGCGGGAAAGAAGACCCGCTTTTTCAAGTTCCTCATCGGTATAATTCTTTTCCTTCAGGCTTTTCATGTGATCATACAGGTTGTGCCATCCATCCGGAGCATAACCGATACCGAACTCTTTGATCGTCTTCGGGTCCAGCTGACGGTTTACAACGTAGTCATACCCCGGATTCGGACCCTCTGTGAGTTTGCGGAAAAAGAATCGCGCTGCATCCCGGTTCATTTCATATATTCTGTTTTTCCTGGATTCATCACGATATCCGAATCTGTCAATATCAATGCTGTACATATCCGCGAGTTTTCGGCATGCATCCATGAAATCCAGATTTTCAATCCTCTGAATGAAGGATATGACATCACCTGATTCGCCGCATCCGAAGCAGTGGAAATGCTGCATATTCTCATTCACATTAAAAGAAGGTGTCTTTTCATTGTGAAACGGACAAAGTCCCTTATAAGAACTGCCCGTGCGCTTGAGAGCCACGTAATTTCCTACGACATCAACAATGTTACACCTGCTTTTAATTTCATCAACGAGTCCGTTATTCAACTGAAAAACCTCCGGTGATACTTTTGTATATTTATTCGACAAAAGTTTTGGGATTCCTTTTTACTTCCACCTGTTTGGTACAAAAATATTTTTATATGTGCTGATTGCGTATCGGTCTGTCATCCCGGCGATGTAATCTTTAACAACTTCCTCCGATCCGTAGAGGTAAAGCATTTCCACATGTTCCTGTGGCATGGCCTCAGGATGATCCAGAAAATAATCATATAATGAAAAAATCAGATGTCTCACCTTTTCCATTTCGGAATCCTGCTTAACAACTTTACTCTTGTAGACATTCTCGAACATAAAATTGCGAAGTTTGTCCAGATAATACTGCCCCTCCTCGCTCAGACAGATGTCCTGTTTTTCCTCGCTGGAATGAATCGCATCCAGCACAAGGGTATTTATCCTGCTCCGGTGGTTGTGACCAAGTCCTTCTATGCAATCTCTCGGGAGCATCTCTTCTGTGATGACACCGGCTCTGAGTGCATCATCGATATCATGATTGATATATGCGATGCGATCGCTGAATCTGACTATCTTTCCCTCGGGAGTAAAGGGAAGTGTGTCTCCTGTATGATTCACGATACCGTCACGGACTTCTGCAGTGAGATTAAGCCCCCTGCCCTCACGTCTCGATTCAAGAATATCAACTACCCTGAGACTTTGCACATTATGCTTGAATCCATTCTCATGACGCTCGTCAAGAAACTGTTCTCCATTGTGGCCAAAGGGAGTATGTCCCAGATCGTGTCCCAACGCAATTGCTTCCGTCAGATCTTCATTCAGACCGAGCCCACGGGCAATGCTCCGTGCCACCTGCGCCACAGCAAGCGTATGAGTCAGTCGGGTTGTAAAATGATCTCCCTCCGGTGAGAGAAAAACCTGCGTCTTGTGCATCAAACGCTTCAGAGCTTTCGAATGAATGATCCTGTCCCTGTCACGTTGAAAAGCTGTCCTCATCTCACAGGGTGATTCCTGATCTATCCTGCCCCTTGTTTCAGCAGCTTTTGTTGCCCAGGATGACAGTGTTTTATATTCCCGCTCTTCTTGCATTTCTCTGGTTATCATGATCTTTCCTCGCATATATAGTTATTGTAATAAATTTACAGAGATTAGTCCTTGCTATTATATCATACCCTTGAATCAATGTCCTCAACATAGGAATATAAAGAAAGATGCTCCCGCCGGGACAAATATCACAACGGGAGCATCCTATATTAATCTCTGATTTATTTACACCTGAAATCAGCATACTAATGTTCAATATACTGAAGAGCTTCCGTACCCTGCTGGCCGGTGCTGATCCTGACGACATTTTCCACATCCGAGATGAAGATCTTTCCGTCGCCGCTGGCTCCGGTATAAAGCGCTCTGTGTGCCGCATCAACTACTGTCTGAACCGGAACCTTGCTCACAACAACATCAACTCTGATCTTAGGCAGAAGAACAGCTCCCACCTCAGAACCTCTGTACATCTGTCTCTTACCTTTCTGTACACCACATCCCTGTAATTCAGTAACAGACATGCCCTGGATGTCGATGTTCTCCAGTTCTCTCTTCAGAACATCCAGTTTTGTCTTGTTGCAGACGATGGAAACATTTGTCATCTTGCCCTCATAGTGAGAATGGCTGATTTCTATTGCCTTTGCAGCAGCAGCTTCCTCAGGTGTGGTAAGGTCTCTGTCTGCCGTCTCGAATCCGGCATAGGAACTTGTGAGATCGTGTTCCATGATATCCAGACCGATTATCTCCTCCTCTTCAGAAACTCTGATTCCTATTGTGTGCTTGATGATGAGGAATACAGCTGTCATTGTCACTGCTATCCATGCGATTACTGAAACGACTCCGATGCACTGTACCGCAAGAAAATGAGTTCCTCCTCCGTAGAACAGACCGCCATCCGTTGCCAGAAGACCTACCATGATGGTCCCAATTGCGCCGCATACACCGTGAACAGAAACTGCTCCGACAGGATCGTCCACCTTTAATTTTTTATCAATGAATTCAACGGCAATCGGGCAGACAAGTCCGCATACAAGGCCGATTATGAAAGCGCCTGCAGGAGAAACAACATCACATCCGGCAGTAATACCCACAAGGCCTGCAAGGACTCCGTTCAAAGACATTGACACATCAGGCTTTCCATACTTGATCCAGGTGAAGAGCATGGATGTTATCGAACCTGTTGCAGCAGCGATGTTTGTCGTAACGAAGATGAGACCCATGGATGCAAGTGAATCATCACCTGTTGCGCAGGTTGTGGAACCTCCGTTGAATCCGAACCATGCGAACCAGAGAATGAATACGCCTAATGCTGCGAAAGTGAGGTTGTGACCCGGAATCGCTCTTGCGTTTCCGTCCTTGTCATACTTGCCGATACGAGGTCCCAGAATCTTCGCCCCGCAGAATGCTGCAACACCGCCAACCATGTGAACAGCTGTGGAACCTGCAAAATCGTGGAAGCCCATTTCTGAAAGCCAGCCGCCGCCCCAGATCCAGTGACCTGAGATCGGATAGATTATCGCGCTGAGTATCAGACTGTATATGCAGTAAGACGAGAACTTTGTTCTTTCTGCCATAGCGCCGGAAACGATCGTAGCAGCTGTAGCACAGAAAACTGTATGGAAAATAACGAATGCCCAAGACGGGAAAGATCCGCTGTAATCACCGGTGATGAACGGATCTGGGGTTCCGATGATGCCGGAAATGTCCGTACCGTGCATGAGACCGAATCCGATGATCCAGAACATGACTGAACCGATGCTGAAGTCCATGAGGTTCTTCATGATGATGTTTCCTGCGTTCTTTGCTCTGGTCAGACCTACTTCAAGAACACAAAATCCGGGCTGCATGAAGAACACCAGGGCTGCTCCCAGCAGAACCCATATGGTATCAACTGATGAAAACATAATATCCTCCTTAAAAACAAAAATAATGACAAACCAATATCCGCGATTAATTTAAGAAGGATCCTTCTACCAAAGCGATACGATGATCCGTAGATCAAATGCGCATATTCGTATCATCTTCAGTATCAAACGAAAAAGACGCTGCAGATCTCGTCATTGAGACCTTGCAGCGCCTTTGCTGTTCTGATGTTACAAATGATAAACCCGGGATTATTATTTGTCAACATCAAAATAATTTTTCTGTTGTTTTTTTGAAAAATGAACAATCAGAATACTTCTTCGTTTTCTTCATCCGGTTCATAATCAAAGGCTTCCTCTTCCTCGTACTCGAATTCGAAATCCTTGATACGAACGGTATCTCCGTCTCTGAGGCCGAGCTCTCTGAGTTCTGCGATGGCGCCCTTGTCCTTGATATACCTGTACAGATATCTGAGAGACTCCATGTCATTGAAGTTGGTGGAATCGAAGATCTTGGTCAGCTGCTTGCCCTCGATGGTGAACACACCGTCATCCGCGATGTAGGTGTATACCTCACGATAATCCAGATCTTCACCGTCATCCGCTTCGAAATCAAAGTACTCATACTCTGGTTCCACATCCGGGAGCTCAGCGAGTATCCTGGAAGTCTCCTGAAGAACTTCGTCCATTCCCTGTCTCGTGACAGCAGACATCTCAAAGAACTTGTAACCCTTGCCTTCAACATACGCCTTGAATTCATCGACCTTTTCCCGATCA
The DNA here is from genome assembly GCA_024684465.1 of Clostridia bacterium. Lineage (GTDB taxonomy): Bacteria > Bacillota > Clostridia > Peptostreptococcales > Anaerovoracaceae > JAIKWW01. The sequence continues at coordinate 8,955 of JAIKWW010000107.1, forward strand.
TAAACCAGGTCGATCTTATTACCGACTACGATCTGCGGTTTATTTGCTATCCTGTCAGAATAGGCGTTGATCTCGTTGTTGATCTTGTCAAAATCTTCAACAGGGTCGCGACCTTCTGAACCTGCGATATCAACG
>JAIKWW010000169.1 GCA_024684465.1 Clostridia bacterium
AGGCAGTTGAAGGCGGACTCGAACTGATCGAGGTTGCACCTGGAATCGATATCGAGAAGGATATCCTGGCTCACATGGGCTTCAAGCCGATCATTCCTGAGGGCGGTCCTAAGTCAATGCCACCTGAAATCTTCCAGGAAACTTGGGGCAACGGTGGTCTGACTGCTTACCTGGATGCTAAGGAAGGCAAATAATTTAACTGTCGTTTAAGTTTATAATACACAGTTTGCAAATAAGTGCGGAGAGCAGAGATGCTCTTCGCACTTTTGTTATGTAGCGGTTTATTTTTTTTACGGGATACAATATAATAAGATGAATGACTGTGTAAAAAGAAAGTCTTTTATGGACTTCCGGTTTTGCGCATCAGTTGATCGGAAGCAGATATTTACCGGAAGCTTTCGATGATTATATACTTGGAATTTTTGATTAAAAGGAGAGCGGCAGTTTGCAGAGAACCGTAACAGATAAGAGTATAAGAAAAATTGAAATAGAAGATGTGGAACAGACAGCAGAATTGTTTGGGGCTGATGACGGATATCTGACAAAAGTATGCAAGGCCTTTGGCGTTAATATCGTTCAGCGTGGCGATGAGATCATTATCACCGGCGATGATACAAAGGGCGCTGAAGATGTTATTCGTGATATGTTCTTTATTTTAAAGAACGGGGAACATCTCGATCAGCAAAAGGTGGATTATGTGTTGGAACTGGCCGGAGAGGGCAGCTCTTACCGTCAGAGCATGAAGAACAGTGATGTTGTCTGCTTTACTGCCCACGGAAAGCCGATCAAAGCCAAGACCACGGGACAGATAGAATATGTTAACAAGATCCGTGACAATGACATTGTCTTCGGTGTGGGTCCTGCGGGAACAGGAAAGACGTATCTGGCAGTGGCTATGGCAGTCAAGGCCTTTAAAAAGAAAGAAGTGCAGCGCATAATCCTCGCAAGACCTGCTGTGGAAGCCGGTGAAAACCTGGGATTCCTTCCGGGGGATCTTCAGGAAAAGGTGGATCCGTATCTCAGACCTCTCTATGATGCACTTTTTGAAATTCTGGGAAGAGATAACGCGATGCGGCTCAAGGAAAGGGAAAATATAGAAGTTGTTCCCCTTGCTTATATGAGAGGCAGAACTCTCGACGATTCCTTTATCATTCTGGATGAGGCGCAGAATACCACAAGGGAGCAGATGAAGATGTTCCTGACGCGCCTGGGTTTCGGATCCAAGGCTGTGGTTACAGGTGACATCACACAGATCGACCTGCCAAAGAAGAAGGCTTCAGGTTTGAAGGATGCCCTGCGCATACTCAGGGGCGTTGAGGGGATTGAGTTCGCACATCTCAGAGACAGCGATGTGGTGAGACATCCTCTTGTAAGAAGGATCATTTCGGCCTATGACAAGGCGGAGCACAAGGAAAACGACTGACGTGCTCCCGGTTTTCATATGCAGACACTGATCGAGATGACTGAGGAAAAGATATGACGATTATTTACGATGAAGAATTGAATATTGATCCGGAACTTCTTAAGACGATGGAGCATGCTGCGGAGCTCTGCGCGTCAGCTGAAGGAGTGAACACGGAAAACTGCGAGGTCAGCTTCTCCATTGTGTCACCGGAGGAGATCAGGGAACTCAATGCTGCTTACAGGGACAAAGATGCTGTTACCGATGTTCTTTCGTTTCCGCAGTATGATGATCTGAATGATATCGATAACGAGGAAGAAATCATCCTGGGGGATGTTGTCATTAATGATGATGCTGTCAGATCCCAGGCTGAGGAATACGGTCACTCCTACGAGCGGGAACTGGTGTATCTTTTTGTTCACAGCATTCTTCACCTGCTGGGTTACGATCATATGGAACCTGAGGAAAAGGCGGAGATGCGCGCAAGGGAAGAAGAAGTTATGGAAGAGATAGGATTGGTACGATGAAAGCGAAGGATATTTTTATTAAAAACAAGGATTTTTCCATGGAAGCTGCGGACAGTCTCTTTGCCATGGCACTTAAGGCGTCGGAGAATTCCTATGCTCCATATTCAAACTTTCATGTGGGTGCGGCTTTGCTGACTGCAGAGGGAGAAGTTTTTACGGGAGTTAATGTTGAGAATGCTTCGTATGGTGCAACTGTATGCGCGGAGCGCACGGCTGTCTTTTCTGCCGTAGCTGCCGGAAAGCGGAAGTTTGTAGCCATAGCTGTAGCATCACCGGATGGAAAGGCGTATCCATGCGGAATGTGCCGGCAGGTTCTGTCGGAGTTCGGAAAGGACATAAAGATAATAGTTGGATTGGACGCCGAATCGATTGAAATAACAGATGTGGCAGAAATGCTGCCGAAAGGATTTGAATTATGAAATCAGGATTTGTTGGAATAGTTGGCAGACCGAATGTGGGAAAATCCACACTCATGAATGCGCTGGTGGGAGAGAAGGTGGCTATTACTTCGGGAAAGGCTCAGACTACCAGAAATGCGATCAGAGGAATCTATACCGATGAAGAGGCACAGATAATATTCATCGATACTCCGGGAATTCACAAGCCTAAAAACAAGCTGGGAACCTATATGACAAACACAGCCATTTCCACGTTTAAGGAAGTAGATGTGATCATGTTTCTGGTGGATGACAGACTTTCAAAGGGACCGGGGGACAAATATATTGTGGAACTGCTCAAGAAGGTCAGGACTCCGAAAATCCTGATAATCAACAAGACCGATATAATCGGCCCTGAGGAATACAAGCAGATATTTGATGAATACGAAGAGCTCGGGCTGTTTGACAGCATAATCGGAACCAGCGCTTTAAACGGTGTGAACACCGGCGTTTGTATCGATACAGTGAAGCCTTACATCAAGGAAGGGCCGATGTACTTCCCGTCGGATATGTTCACGGACAATCCTATGCGTTTTCTGGTTTCCGAGATAATCAGGGAAAAGACTCTCCTGTATCTGGAGGATGAGGTGCCGCACGGGATAGCTGTGGAGATCCAGCAGTACGAGGAGGAGCCGAACTGTACCAATATCGGCGCGGTTATTTATTGTGAAAGACAGTCCCACAAGGGAATCATCATAGGTGCGAAGGGCAGAAAGCTCAAAGGAATAGGGAAGGCGGCCCGCCTGGAGCTGGAGCCGCTCATAGGAACCAAGGTTTTCCTGGAACTCTGGGTAAAGGTCAAGGAAAACTGGAGAGCCAGCGATATTGCTATAAGCAATTTCGGCTACAGAAATGAAGACGGGAAATGATAACTCGCACAGACGGAATCATTCTCAGACAGACAAAGATCGCCGATGACCGGCGGATGCTGACGCTTCTGACCAGACAGTTCGGAAAAATAAGCGCCGGGGCCGGCGTCGGATCCGGAAAACGAAGCCGGTCACAACTTGCTATAAAAGCATTTACCCATGGACGGTATGAAATATACACCGGGCGTTCGTCATACAGCATCAATTCCGCAGAAACACTGGAGAGCTTCTATGACATCGGAACTGATGTGGAGAAGTTCGCCGTAGCGTCCTATGCTTTGGAACTCACGGACCGGATGCTGGCGGAAAATGCTATGAATGAAGAGGCGCTGGAGCTGCTGCTGAAATTTCTCAGACTTCTGGTGAGAAGACAGAAGGCCCCGGAGACACTGCTGGCAGTGTATAAATGGAAGCTTCTTGGAGCATGCGGATATGCTCCCGTCACCGGGAGATGTGTCCTGTGCGGTTCCCGGCAACCGGCATCTTCACTGAGCGTTGTGGATGGCGGAGTGATCTGTGAGGAATGCAGAAGCACGAGGCATCCCAATATGAGATTGATATACGATATCGGATTTGATATAATTAGAACATTGGAATACATTCAGATTACTGAGTTTGACGCATTTGAAAAGCTTGTGCTCAACAAAAAAACGTCAGATATTCTCGACATGATCTTCAGGGATTATATTTCCTATCATCTTGAAATTGACGGACTTAAGAGCGAGGCTTTTCTGAAGATATGATGGTTCAGGAAAGGCGGAAAAATATGAATATTAGCCTGGATAAGATAGAGATAGTAAAGGACAGGACCGGCGTTAGCTACAAGAAGGCAAAAGAAGCCCTCACACAGGCAGACGGTAGTGTTATAGATGCGATAATATTGCTTGAAGATGAGCTGGGGATCAGTCCGAAGAGCAGGACTGAGGACGAAGTGTCCCAGATTGTTGAAACTGTTAAAAAGCTTGTCAAAAAAGGTAATGTTTCCAAGATCGTCGTAAAAAAGGACGGCAAGGTTGTACTTGATATTCCGGTAAACCTCGGTCTTCTGGGCGTTCTGGTGCAGCCATGGGCAATGCTCATGGGAACACTCATTGCGGTGGGAACCAGATGCAGTATCGATATCGTCAAGGACGACGGAAATGTCATCAATGTCAGCGACAAAACATATTCGAAGTTTGATGATGCCAGGGAAAAGGGCGGGGATGTCTATTCTTCAGTCAGAGAAAGAGGCGGCGAAGCGTTTTCTTCCGTAATGGAGAAGGGCGGCGAAGCATACACTGTTCTGAAGGACAAGGCTGCAGACGTGATGAAGAAGGTTCGTTCTGAAGGCGTTGATTTTACGGATGAGGGATTTGATCCAGACAGAAGGGATATAGATGACGATTCCTATCTGGACGATCTGGAGGATATAGCAGCCGGCTTCGAGTTTGATGAAGGCAATTTCTCGGATTCTGAAGCCAGCGAAGCTGATTTCTTCGATGATGATTATTTCAATTTTGACGATTTCGACGAAAGCGTTCTTGAGGATGACAGCACAGAACTCCGGGAAGAAGAGGAAGCTGTGAGCGAGGATGAAGAAGGCGGTGCATATGATCCTTACGAGGATGAAAAGCCGTCAGAAACAGAAGCTGAGGATGAAGCTGAAATGGAAGCAGCAGAGGAAGAGTTTGATCGTGCCGTTGTGGACTTTAAATCGAAGTCAGAAAAGACGGATGACTGATTTAAAAAAAACAAGGTTTTTTATAAGACAGCGTATACATGTATTGTATTTGCGCTGTCTTTAAAATATAATAACGTGTATATGTTGCGCTTTACTGTGATATAGTCACACGTCAAAAGGTGACATCGACATCATATATATGTAAAGAATTAACTACTGAAGGAGAAGAGTTTTAATGAGCAGTAAGACCAAGCACAGAGAGTTTACCATGGATACTATCGTGGCTCTCGCCAAATCCAGAGGATTTGTATTTCCAGGTTCCGAGATTTACGGTGGACTCGCAAATACATGGGATTATGGCCCTGTAGGCGTTGAGCTCAAGAACAATGTCAAGGAAGCGTGGAGAAAGAAATTTATCCGGGAATCGAAATACAATGTCGGAATTGACGCAGCGATCCTGATGAATCCACGCACATGGGAAGCATCAGGTCACGTGGGCAATTTCAGCGATCCTCAGATTGATTGCAAGGTTTGCCATACAAGACACAGAGCAGACAAACTGATCGAGTCATATTTTGACAAGCACGGAATCGATGCTGTAGCGGATGGCTGGTCAAATGAGCAGATGGAAGAGTATATCAGGGAAAAGGGAATCAAATGCCCGGATTGCGGAAATATTGATTTCACTCCTGTGAGACAGTTCAATCTCATGTTCAAGACTTATCAGGGCGTTACAGATGACAGCACTGCGCAAATCTATCTCAGACCTGAAACTGCGCAGGGTATCTTCGTAAATTTCAAGAATGTACAGAGAACATCCAGAAAGAAGATTCCGTTCGGCATCGCACAGATCGGAAAGTCATTCCGTAACGAGATCACGCCGGGTAATTTCACATTCAGAACGAGAGAGTTCGAACAGATGGAACTTGAATTCTTCTGTAAACCGGGAACCGATATCGAATGGTTCAATTACTGGAGAGATTACTGCCCTAAGTTCCTGCTGGAACTGGGAATCAAGCAGGAAAACATCCGTCTCAGAGACCACGAACAGGCTGAACTTTCCCATTACAGCAAGTGCACTACAGATATTGAGTATCTGTTCCCGTTTGGCTGGGGCGAACTCTGGGGTATTGCTGACAGAACGGACTATGACCTCAGAAGCCATCAGGAGGTTTCAGGTCAGGATATGACTGTTCAGGATCCTGAGACAAATGAAAAATATGTTCCTTACTGCATCGAGCCGTCACTGGGTGCTGACCGTATGACGCTTGCATTCCTCTGCGATGCATATGATGAAGAGACAGTTACGACAGCAGACGGAAAGGAAGACACAAGAGTTGTTCTTCACTTCCATCCTGCCATCGCTCCATATAAGGCAGCTGTTCTTCCGCTCACAAAGAAGCTCACGGAAAAAGCAGATGCTTTCTATGAGGAACTTTCAAAGCACTTCAGCTGCGATTACGATGTTACAGGCAGTATCGGCAAGCGTTACAGAAGACAGGACGAGATCGGTACACCGTACTGCATCACCATCGACCCTGAAACAGAGAACGACGGCTGCGTAACTGTAAGAGACAGAGACACCATGGATCAGATCAGAATTCCTATGGATCAGGTTGCGAAGTATATAGAAGAAAAGCTCGTATTCTAGTATATTAGTGTAGATAATAAACTTCAGTTATTTCAGTAGAGAGGTTAGTAATGAAGAAATTTAAAAAAGTCCTCGTAGCAAACAGAGGCGAGATTGCCATCAGAATCTTCCGTGCATGTGCGGAACTGGGCATCAGAACTGTTGCGATCTATTCCGAAGAGGATAAGAACGCACTTTTCAGAGCAAAAGCCGACGAATCCTATAAGATCGGTAAGGGCAAGAGTCCGGTTGACGTATATCTCGGTATCACTGAGATTGTCGAGCTCGCTAAGGCCAAGGGTGTAGACGCGATCCATCCGGGATACGGCTTCCTGGCTGAAAACTCTGACTTCGCAAGGGCTTGTGAAGAAGCCGGCATCGAGTTCATCGGACCTACTCATGTGATGATGGATCAGCTGGGTGACAAGATCCAGTCCAAGATCGTGGCTAATTCCGTAGGTGTTCCTACAATTCCGGGTGTTGAAGAAGCTATCAAGTCCGAAGAAGATGCAAAGGCATTTGCTGATTTTGCGGGTTATCCTGTCATGCTGAAGGCATCAGCAGGCGGCGGCGGAAGAGGTATGCGTATCGTAAGAGACCCTAAGGACCTCATTCCTGAATTCAACAATGCGCAGAGCGAAGCAAGAAAGGCTTTCGGCAATGATGCGATGTTCATCGAAAAGTACATCGAAGAGCCTAAGCATATCGAAGTTCAGATTCTCGGAGACAAGGAAGGAAACTTGGTTCACCTGTATGAGAGAGACTGCTCCATCCAGCGTCGTCACCAGAAGGTTATCGAATTTACACCTTCCCAGACTCTTACAGAGGAGCAGAGACAGGCAATCTGTGCAGATGCGCTCAAGATCGCAAAGCATGTAAATTACAGAAGTGCCGGAACTATCGAATTCCTGGTTGACAAGAATGGGGACCATTACTTCATTGAGATGAACCCTCGTATCCAGGTTGAGCATACAGTTTCAGAGCTGGTTACCGGTGTTGATATCGTTCAGGCTCAGATCCTCATCGCAGAGGGATATACACTGGATTCAAAGGAGATCGGAATCCCTGATCAGAAGTCTGTTCAGCTGAACGGCGCAGCTATCCAGTGCCGTATCACCACTGAGGATCCTGCTAACCAGTTCGCTCCTGATACAGGCAAGATCGAATTCTATACAACAGGTTCCGGAAACGGCATCCGTCTCGACGGAGGCAACGGCTTCACAGGCGCTGTTATCACGCCTTACTATGACAGCCTTCTGGTAAAGGTCTGCTCGCATGCCAGAACCTTTGAATCTGCGACAAATAAGGCAATAAGAGCCCTTAACGAAATGAAGGTTAAGGGAGTTAAGACAAATAAGAACTTCCTGTTGAACGTGCTGAATCATCCTACATTCAGAGCAGGACAGTGCAATACCAACTTCATCGACAACAATCCTAGCCTTCTCCTGGAGGCAAAGGGTTCTGACCAGGAAGAAAAGCTTCTGCATTTCCTCGGCAACAAGGCTGTCAATGAAGTCAAGTGGACAAAGGCACCTGCAGATATCCCTGAGATTCCTAAGATTGATGAGTCCATCATTCCTACACTCAGAGGTACAAAGCAGATATTTGACGAGAAGGGTGCAGAGGGCCTGTCAAAGTGGGTTCTCGACCAGAAGCAGCTGCTCTTCACTGATACAACTATGAGAGACGCTCAGCAGTCACTCATGGCAACAAGAATGCGTACTATCGACATGGAGAGGATCGCACCTGCTGTTGCTGTATACGGCAAGGAACTGTTCTCCATGGAAATGTGGGGCGGTGCTACATTTGATACAGCTCTCAGATTCTTAAAGGAAGATCCATGGGAAAGACTCGACACCCTCAAGAAGAAGATGCCGAACCTGCTCATGCAGATGCTCCTCAGAGGTGCAAATGCAGTTGGATACAAGAGTTATCCGGACAATGTAGTAAGACAGTTCATCGAGCAGTCCGCTAAGGGCGGAATCGATGTATTTCGTGTATTCGACTCACTGAACTGGATCGAAGGCATGTCTGTGGCAATGGACGAGGTCCTCAAGCAGGGCAAGATCCTCGAAGCTACAATGTGCTACACAGGCGACATCCTCGATGACAGCAGAGATAAGTACACTCTCCAGTACTACATCAACAAGGCTAAGGAACTTGAAAAGCGCGGAGCACATATCATCGCCATCAAGGATATGTCATCACTGCTGAAGCCGATGGCTGCTCACAAGCTCATTAAGGAACTGAAGCAGGAGATCGGTCTGCCGATTCATCTCCATACTCATGACACTTCCGGCAACGGCGGTGCAACACTGATGATGGCTGCTATGGCAGGAGTTGATATCGTGGATGCTGCATTTGACAGCATGGCGGGACTGACATCCCAGCCGCCTCTCAACTCCACTATTGCTGCTCTGGAATCTACTGACAGAGCAACAGGTATGGATATAGACGGACTTCAGTCCATTTCCACTTACTGGAGCGGTGTAAGACCGGTTTATTCCGGATTTGAATCAGAACTGAAGAACGGTTCTGCCGAAATCTACAAGTACGAGATCCCTGGAGGTCAGTATTCCAACCTCAGACCGCAGGTTGCAAGCTTCGGTCTGGAACACAAGTTCCAGGACGTTAAGGATATGTACATCCAGGTAAACCAGATGCTGGGAGATATTATCAAGGTTACACCTTCATCCAAGGCTGTCGGTGACATGGCCATCTTCATGGTACAGAACGGACTGACACCTCAGAATATCTACGAGAAGGCATCCGGTATGGATTTCCCTGATTCCATCGTATCTTATTTCGAGGGAATGATGGGTCAGCCTGAGGGCGGTTTCCCTGAAAAACTTCAGAAGCTGGTATTAAAGGACAAGAAGCCTATTACCTGCAGACCTGGTGAACTTATTCCGGATGAGGACTTCGAGGCTGTCAGAAAGCATCTGAATACAAAGTTTGACATTGAAGCTACGGATCAGGATATCGCAAGTTACTGCATGTACCCGAAGGTATTCGAGGATTATCTCACTGCACAAAAGAAGGAAGGCAACTTCCGTCATATGGAAAGTGATATCTTCTTCCACGGAATTGCAGAGGGTTCTATCTGCGAGGTTGAGCTGGAAGAAGGAAAGAATGTCGTTGTCAAGCTGGTTGAGATCAGAGACGCCGATGAAAACGGAGAGAGAGAGATTACTTTCCAGGTTAACGGCGTAATGAGATCAATAAAGATCAAGGATAAGGAAGCCCTCACAAAGGCATCCAAGCAGTCTATACTCATGGCTGATGAAGAAAACGATTTCGAAGTAGGTGCAAACATTCCGGGCAACATCGTAAAGATGGTTGTCGAGGAAGGCGAGATCGTTTCTGCAGGCCAGCCGATTGCTGTTATCGAGGCGATGAAGATGGAAACAAATATCATTGCTACTGTTGACGGTAAGGTTGACAAGATTTACGTAAAGCAGGGCGAACAGGTAGTTGCAAACCAGCTCGTAGCCAAGCTTGTTGCAGTTGAAGAGGCTGACGCTGAATAATCGTTAATCTGCATATTCTGCACACTTAAGAGCTGTTTCATATATGGAACAGCTCTGTTTTTTTCGGAGGGAATTACAAATGATCATTGTTCTTAATAATAACTCAGATGCGGAGCGCAGGGCCGTCTTAAAGGGAAAGCTGAAGACTCTGGGATTCGACATTCACGAATCTGTGGGAGCAGAAACCACGCTCTGGGGCCTCGTAGGTGATACATCGATAATAGAACCTGACGACCTGCTGGCAAATGACTGTGTAGCCAGCGTCAAGAGAGTTCAGGAACCTTACAAGAAGGCGAACAAGAAGATGCATCCGGAGGATACAGTTGTCCAGGTGCAGGGCAAGCGCATCGGCGGCGGATATTTCCAGGTGATCGCCGGTCCGTGCTCCGTTGAAACTCAGCCACAGATAACCGAGGTTGCAGAGGATGTTAAAAAGAGCGGAGCAGGCCTTCTCAGAGGCGGAGCATTCAAGCCGAGAACTTCGCCATATTCCTTCCAGGGCCTTGAAAATGATGGCCTCAAGCTCCTG
>JAIKWW010000037.1 GCA_024684465.1 Clostridia bacterium
CCACGGGGCAGACCAGTTCCGAGACCCAGTCGGAGAACCCGACGGATTCATCTGCCGCAGCTGCGGCAAATGTCAGTGACCTGAGCAGCATGAACGAATTTCTGGAGCAGTACATCACTGACAATAATCTGGAAGATCAGATCAAGCTCTACCAGGGCGATGATTACACATATATAATGTTCAGCAACAACATCTTCTTTGACGGAGACAGCTCCGTGCTGAAGAGCGATGGCAAGGCGATACTGGATGTGTTCGGACAGGCAATGGCTCAGGTGTCCAACCAGATCTACAAGCTTCAGGTGGTGGGCCATACAAACCAGTCCGATCCGGAGAAGCCGAACAACATAGAGACTGACAGATATCTGTCATCGAACCGTGCGGTCGAAGTACTGATCTATCTTCAGAAAATGAATATTCTGGAGGGCAAGAAGCTGGAATCCGTTGGTTACGGCCAGCACTACCCGATCGGAAGTTTTACTACGGTGGAGGGAAGAGCCAGCAACAGAAGGGTTGAACTGCTGCTGTCGGAAACACCTTCCTCCTCTCTGAATCTGGATTCCATCTATGGGGATATAGCGAAGGCACAGGCTTCAGGAGAAATTACAAATAATATCGTGGATGCCTCAGTTGTGACATCCAATTAATGTCATTAGTATGATATAATGTTAGGAAGTAAGTAATTATCAACAGGAAGAATTTGGAGTTGTTGTGTGTTCATTCCTGTTGTACATTATTATAAAGGGATTGCCCGCGGGGATCACCCACGGGTGGATCGTAAGGGGTGAAAGCCCCGAAAATATAAAAGTGGCAGGGTAGGTGGTTTCCATGGGTGACGTCCTTTCGCAAAGTCAGATCGACGCCCTCCTGAGTGCAGCTCAGGCCGGAACTCTGGACGAAGAAGTCTCAGAGGAAAAGAAAACCAAAAAATACGACTTCCACACGCCGAAAAAATTCACCAAAGACAGACTGCGTCTCATTAGTGGTGTGTATGAGAATTACGCAAGGCTGATCGCATCCCATCTCACGAGTATGATGAGAATGGATATAGAGGTGGAGCTGCTGGCAGTGGAAGAACAGCGATACTACGAATTCAATAATGCCCTCATGGAAGAAGATGTACTCGCATTCGTGGACTTTGAGTTTGCGGATTACGATGAGATGATGGATCCGGTACTGATCCAGATGTCCATTCCGATCATTCACGGCTTCGTGGACAGAATGCTGGGAGGCTCCGGTGACAGCGATCCTGCATCCGATTCCAATACCATCACAGATGTGGAAATGGCAGTCTATGAAAATCTGACCAGCAAGATCGCGCCGGTCATGAACGACGTCTGGGACACATATGTGGACGTGGACTTCAAGTTCATGCGAATGGAGGTCAATCCAAGGCTGGTTCAGGCCATGGGCATGGAAGAAATCGTGGTCATCGTTGCTTTGAGTGTGCGTATAAACGAAATCTACGGTCAGATGAACGTTTGTCTTCCTTCGGAGATGCTGGATTTCATCTTCAAGAAGATCGAAGAAAACGCGAGCCTTCTGAACAGACGTAAGGAAAACCAGACAGAAGACGAAAAGGAATCCATCATGGCACAGATCGAAGAGTCCGATCTCCCGATCGTGGCAAGGCTTTCCCCGCAGAGCATTCTTCTGGACGATCTGTTCCGGATGAGGCCGGGAGATATCGTAAATCTCGCGATACCTGTAGATTCAGAGTGCCTCATCGACGTGGGAGGCCAGCAGTGGTTCCTCGGGAAAATGGGTACTTTCAAGGGAAACAAGGCGGTCGTCATCGATGCGGTCGTGGATCATGAAGATATCGCAGATCGTTGATAATGGAGAGGTTGTAATTAATGGCTGATGAAAAAGTTTTTTCGTCGATGGAGTTAGACGCCATCGGGGAACTGATGAACATAAGTCTCGGTTCCTCTGCAACAGCGGTGTCTACACTGCTTGACCGTCGTGTAAATATCACGACGCCGACGGTTTCGATCAAGAGCAAAGAAGAGTTTGAGTTCGCTCAGATGGATCCTGCTATGGCTGTTGAGATCACATACGTTGAAGGTCTCGACGGCAATAATATCATGCTCCTGCACAGAGATGACGTCAGAAAGATCCTGGAAATCCTCATGATGACTGAGATCGATCCGGCGGATTTCGAGCTGGATGAACTGAGCATGAGTGCCATCTGCGAAGTTATGAACCAGATGATGGGATCATCTGCCACCACCATGTCGGATCTGATGGGTGAAACCGTAAACATCTCCACACCGGTGGCATTTGAAGTTGACGATAAGATTTCATTTAAAGATAAATATTTCGGTGATAACGAAAGCATGGTCATCGTAACCTTCACCCTGGATATCGAGAACTGCCTGAACAGTACGTTTATGACGCTCATGTCCATACCTCTGGTGGAGAAGATGATCCGGGCTTCCGGCATGTACTACGAAGTGGACGAAATGGAGAGCGGCGGAGCACCGGCAACTGATGCAGCTCCTGCACCGGCGGCAGCCCCTCCTGAGGCAGCTCCCGCTCCGGATATGGGAATGGGACAGCAGGTTCCGCCTATGCAGGATCCTTACGGGGGAATGCCTCCGCAGGGTTATCCTCCACAGGGCTATCCTCCACAGGGCTATCCGATGCCAATGGCCGGCCCTCAGGTCATCAATGTACAGAATATGACCGGACGCTTCGACAATGTCACGAAGCTTTCAAAGTCCGAGGAAGGCAACCTGGACCTGATCATGAGTGTTCCACTTCAGATTTCTGTGGAGATCGGACGGACCACAAAACAGGTAAAGGAGATTCTTGCGCTTTCTCAGGGCAGCCTCATCGTTCTGGACAAGCTGGCCGGCGAGCAGGTTGACGTGTTCGTTAACGGGCAGCAGGTTGCAAAGGGCGATGTTGTAGTAATTGAAGATAATTTCGGCGTCAGGATAACAGAGATCATCAAGAACCCTGAAGCCCTTCTGAAAAAAGGATGACGGAAACATGGCACTTCAGAGTATAGCTAAGATCATCATGGCAATGATCCTCATGCTGCTCATCATGTATCTGGCATACAGGGTGACCCGCTTTCTGGCGGAGCGAACCATGAAGGGCGGAAAGAGGGGCAACTATCTCAGAGAGTTTGACCGGCTGGGCATGGGCCCGGAACAGTACATTGCGATCGTTCGGGCCGGCAGCAGCTACTATCTCATCGGGGTTACGAAGCAGAATATCAGCATTCTCTCAGAAATCTCCGAGGAGCAGCTGGTGGAACTTCCGGAGGAAGAGCGGGAAGCCGTGACTTTCGGGGCGGCAAACAGCGAGTTTTACAGAAAACTTGCCGATCGCACCGGCGGCATGGGCTTCAAGGGGCTTTTTCCCGGAAGGAAGGGGAATGACAGAGGTGAGGATGATCAATGACAGACGCACTTATCAATATTAACGGAAATAATGTCGAGACGCTGAATATCATTATTATTCTGACGATACTTTCACTGGTACCGTCAATACTGATGCTCACGACCTCGTTTACACGCATCATAATCGTACTGTCCATACTCAAGAACGCGCTGGGCCTGCAGAACACACCACCTAATATGGTTCTGGTCGGCATAGCGCTTTTTTTGACGTTGTTCATTATGAATCCGGTGCTGAAAGAAATCGACGAAGTGGCCTATCAGCCTTACAGTCAGGGGCAGATAACCCAGGTGGAGGCAATAGAAAAGGCCGAGGTGCCCATGAAGGAGTTCATGCTGAAGCAGACGAAACAGAGCACCCTCAAGATGTATGCGGATTTTGCGGAGCTGGACCTGTCGAAGATCGAAAAGGACAGCTACACCACGGAGCTGCCTATGACCGTGGTAATACCGGCATATATAACCAGCGAGATATCCAGAGCCTTCCTCATGGGATTTCTGCTGTATCTCCCGTTTATGATCATAGATGTCGTGGTGGCATGTACGCTCATGTCCATGGGTATGATGATGCTCCCTCCATCGATGATCTCAATGCCGTTCAAACTGCTGCTGTTCGTCGTTGTGGACGGCTGGGGACTGACATTCTCGTCCCTGGTACAGAGCTTTAACTGACGATGAGAAAGGAGATGCACAATGGGTGTTTCTGATTGCCTGGCAATACTGAACTCAGCCATCATAATGATGATGAAGATCGCCGCGCCGATGCTTCTTCTCAGTATGCTCATAGGCCTCATCATCGCGATATTTCAGGCCGCGACCCAGATTCACGAACAGACTATAACATTTGTACCGAAGCTGTTCATCATCCTGATCATCCTGATGGTGGCAGGCTCCTGGATGATGTCAAATCTGACGGATTTCACCGCGGACATATTCAGGCTGGTTGCCGAGGGATAGCGGGAAATGAGCGGAATCATAGTCAGCGATCTGACCACATTTGCCCTCATTCTCATGAGAATGACGGGACTCATATATCTGAATCCCATATTCGGAAGGTCAAATCTGCCCAGGATGTACAGAGCCGGGTTCATACTGGCGCTCACCATACTGGTGTACATCTACAGCGGGCAGCACGTGCCGGACATAGCGTCCCTTCCGGAGTACGTTCTCCTGATGATGAAGGAGTTCATACTGGGATTCTCCCTGGGACTTCTGGTAAATATGTTCGTCTACGTGGTGCTGCTGGCAGGCGAAGCCATCGACCTTCAGCTGGGCCTTACCATGTCGGCGGTGTACGATCCGGGCAGTAATATTTCTATGTCCGCAATGGGTACGCTGTACAATATCATGTTTATCATGATGTTTTTCACTACAAATTCACATCTTACGATGCTGAAGCTGTTTATTAATTCCACCGGCGTGGTGCCCCTGGGCTCCGTAAGCCTGTCCTCCGGATATACCGACCATATTGTGGACGTGTTCTGCCAGTGTACGATACTTGGCATGAAAATGGCCATACCGGTAATCTTCATGGAACTCATGGTGGAATTCGCAGTGGGTGCCATGATGCGCGCGGTACCTCAGATAGACGTGTTCACCATGAACATTCAGATGAAGATGATGCTGGGTCTGCTGTTCGTGTTCATCACCTTCCAGCCAATGGGAGAGTTCCTGGACACGGTGCTCACAAAGATGTTCGATTATATCGAAGTTGCATTTGCCATAGCGGGAGGTGGTTGATAAATGGGCGACAGTGCTGAAAAAACTGAAGAAGCCACCCCCAAAAAACGAAGAGACGCCCGAAAGAAAGGGCAGGTGGCAGTCAGTAATGACATCGTGAATTTCATATCCATGGCGGTGGCATACAGTTCCGTCAGAATTCTGTTCCCCACGATCGTGGAGAATCTGATGTCCTCTTTTCAGTACTTTTCGGATCTGGCACAGAATCTGACAGAGCTGAACAATACCACCCTGCGGGAGATGTTCATTCACACCCTGTGGCTGGCGGGAAGCTGTATCATACCGCTTCTGCTTCTGGTGGCGGGCTCTGCCATCATCGCTACGGTTTTTCAGACCAGAGGACTTTTCAGCATGGAGGCCGTCAGGCCGAAGTTTGAAAAATTGAATCCTCTGAACGGTTTCAAGAGAATAATGTCCATGAATTCCGTCATTGAGACCGTTAAAAATCTCGTAAAGGTCACGGTCATCGGAGTTGTAATCTATCGATTTATCCGTAATCATGATACAATGTTTGCACGAATGCTGGACATGGGAATCGAGGCTTCGGCCGCCGCATTCTTCAGTACAGTGTTCTCAATGATCCTTCAGATAGTGATGTTCTTCGCAGTTATCGCAGGAGCTGATTTCGCCTATCAGCGGTACAGCTACAACAAGAATCTGCGAATGTCCAAACAGGAAGTTAAAGAAGAGTACAAGCAGGAAGAAGGAGACCCTCAGATCAAGGGAAGGATCAGGCAGTTGCAGCGTCAGATGGCAATGGGCCGTATGATGCAGCAGGTTCCTGAGGCCGATGTGGTCATAAGAAACCCGACCCACTATGCCATAGCCATAAAATACGAGCCACAGAGAGATATCGCGCCGAGGATACTTGCCAAGGGGGCGGATCACATGGCTCTGAGAATCGTAAATGTGGCAGAGCAGAACGGGATATTTATACAGGAAGACAAGGAACTTACCCGCGCGATCTACCCGCTGGTGGAGGTGGGGGATATGATTCCTTATGAATTTTATAATGCGATCGCAGATCTTCTGGCACTGGTATACAGGATGAAAACTGACAATATCATCTGACGGAGATGCCCGGCAATCGCGAAAATGGTTGTAATTAATGCTTGGTACAGGAATTTGTGCGGGGAGGTGAGATAAGTATGGCTGATGTGGGCATGGTTTCCCCTTCGGTGGGAACCAGGACGACGGGGTCGGGACAGACGCCGTCCAATGCAGGTATCGGCGGAGTCGGAGGAAGACCCGGTGTGGGAGCTCCGGTGGAAGCAGATCCCAGTCGGGTAGTCAGGACCAATGAACAGGCTGCCGATGCGGCCCAGATGGGACGGGGTTCGAACTTTGAAAGCTTTGTCAAAGCGCTCCGGGCGATGCCCGAGCTCATGGACATCTACAATGACGTGTTCATGACGAAACTCACCAACCCGGCAACACTGGCTTCATACGGCACAGGATTTGCCGATACGGTGTATGAATTTATGGATCAGATAGACATGACCCCGGAGCAGCTGACAAATCTGCTGAAAGAACAGAACTCTCTTTCAAACAAGTTCACGGGGCCGTTCTTCGACATCGTCAGGAATATGGTCAGCAACGGAAGTTCCAGAGAACTCACCGTGGCGGTACTGGAATTTCTGAAACGATACGACGCAGTGACTTCAAATGCACACTCGGAAAACGTAATGCTGTCAAACATCCGGGGCATCGCGTCCAACATCCCCAGATCGAAGTCCGCTCAGCTTTCCTCCCTCATGCAGACATATCCTGCCGGCGGGAGCCACGCTGAGAAGCTGGCATTCCTGAAGAATCAGGTAATGCCGTTTCTGACAAAATACGTATCCCAGACCCATGACTACGGAGTTGCCCGGGATATGACAGCAATGTTTGCGGTGAATCTGGGTAAATTCGAAACCGGTTCCATGGAAGCCTTCACCAGATCATTTACGAATCTGGCAGGCTACATGCAGCTCAGTGGAATGCTGGACGGTATCGACGTAAGCGCGCTGCAGGAACGTCTGCTGGCGGGCTTCGACCAGAGCCAGGAAAACCACGGAACAAGAGTCATGGACGCCTTTGTGGACATCCTCACAAAGGGCCTGAGCGGCGACGCAGGCGCTTCAAACAAGGCGGCCTTCAGCGACATGGTGTCCTCTCTTCTGCTGAATGAGAGCGTGTATATGCCTCTGACACATCTGGTGATCCCTGCAAACATAGACGGCAGGATGATGTTTTCGGAGATGTGGGTGGACCCGGATGCAGAGGGACAGGGAATGTCAGGAGGAGATGCGCCGAAGGCATCCAAGATCTTTGCCAAGTTCATGATCAAAGAACTGGGTGATTTCGACCTGCTGATAGTGGAAAAGGACGGCAGGGCCTCAGTTGAGGTTCACTATCCGGAATCTCTGGCGGACAGAGCTTCGGATATACGCAGGGACATTCCGGATATTATACGGCGTAACGGCCTGAGACTCGAAAATTTCCTTGCGGCTCAGGGACAGACGGAAAAGAGCCTGCTCCAGATATTCCCTAAAGTAGTAATGCAGAAGTCCACCGTGGACGTCACCATATGATGAACGGCGGTGGAGAAAATTGATGAGGTATCGCAATGGCAGACAGCCGGGAAGTAACAACCACAAAAAAGAAAGCGGTGGCGCTGAGATATGAAGAGACCGGCGGAGCGCCTGTCATAGTGGCTTCCGGACTGGGCTACATGGCCGAGCGTATCGTGGAAGCTGCACAGAACAACAATGTGCCTGTCTACGAGGACAACTCGCTGGCCACGCTGCTGTCACAGCTGGATCTGGGATCGGAGATCCCGGAGGAGGTCTATCAGGCAGTGGTCGACATCTATGTCTACTTTCTCAACTACGTGCCGGGACGGAATTCACTTCCTTATGAAGATGAAGAGGAATACTAGATATCAACCTGAAGGTGGAATCTGTGTTCCCCGGAAAAATACAATATTAAATCCCGAAATCGACCCTTACAGGGTCGATTTTTTGTCTTTGAAAAGCTCTGCTATGGCGCTCAACCACAATATACGTGGTATAATTTAAAGTGGACAGAATTTTATCCGCAGCGGGGAGACCCGGGTGTGAGGGTGTTGAAATGAAACAGCAGAAACAATACGATGATCCGGCAAGATTTGAGTTCTCATCCGACAGCGGAACTCTGCTGGTGTCGGGAGTGAATGACAGGCACGCAGTTATCCTCAGCGTACCACCGGAGGTGGATGGAGTGCCGGTGACAGGTGTGGGAAACGGCGCCTTTTTCGGACTTCCTGATGTCAAGAAGATAATAATCCCCGACAGGGTCAGATTCGTGGAGAACAACGCGTTCAAGAACTGCCCGAATCTGAAGATAGTCGAGCTTTCAGCAGATCTGAACTCCATAGGAGCCATGGCTTTTGCAGGCTGCCCCGAACTGAAGGAGATTACCATTTCATGCCACACCCACAGGTTCGATGTGAACTCTTTCAAGGGCTGCAGAAAGCTCAGAAGCGTCTATGCCAAGTGTCCCGACAGGATCCGGCACTTCGTGGTGGCGCCTGAAAGCGACGAATCTCTCTGGCTCTATCTGAGGGCTGTCAACAGCGCATGCGATCCCCACGGCGGATACATGGACAAGTATGATGCCACATTTTTGGAGATCACTGACGAGACGGACAAGTTTTACATAGCTGTGGACAGGCTGAAAAATCCGGAGGATCTGCCGGACAATATGAAGCGGGTATACAGAAAGGCCCTTTCCGGGATGATCCACGATATCATAGCCTCCGACAGGGTCGACCGGCTGACGGTGATCGGTGAGCTGGGCTGCATAGATGACGAGGACCTGGCGGCGCATATGGACTTTGCCGGGAGGATCGGCGGCCGCTGCATAGCATATCTGCTGGAGTACAGGCGCAGGTCCGGCATGCTGAAACCTTACGATTTCACGCTTTGATCCGGCGGAGCCGGCGATATTAATATAAAGGACGGATACAGTTTTATTTTTAAAATACGGAAGACGGTGGTCTGATGGGTAAGATACAAAAAAGGGAAAAGCCTCTTTCTCCTGAGGAACAGGCAAAGAAGGAGCGGGAGGCCGAGTTAAGGGAAAATGCCAGGCACGTGGCACTGCAGATCCTGAACCTGACGAGGAACGGGCTGTTTGTGTCGCTGAGGTTCCTGGATGTGGCGCTGACGCAGTTTGAGTACATGGCGTCGTCGGATATTAAGAATATAGCGACCTCAGGGATGCATCTGATATTTGATCCCCGGTACGTGATCGAAGCGTACATGAAGGACAAGCAGGCGCTGGCCAGGGATTATCTGCACATCGTTCTGCACTGCATCTTCAGGCATCCCTTCGTGTCCAGCAACCTGAACCGGGAATACTGGGATCTTGCGGCGGACATCGCCGTTGAGGGCGTCATCTGCGATATGGATATCCGCCAGGTGAAGACCAAGGAAGCTGAGGCAATCGCGGAGGAGATACAGAAGATCCGGAGCAGGGTGCATTCTCTGACTGCTGAGCACATATACAATTACCTGCGGACGGAGGAAGTGTCTTCCCGGGATTTAGAACGCTGGAAGAAGCTGTTCACCAGGGATGATCACGGCATCTGGTGGGAGATCGCAGGCGAGATCGAAGCGGAGATGAAGCGCCGGGCGGAAGAGGCTGAAAAGGAAGAGAAGCAGAGCCGCCAGGAGCAGGAACAGGAAAAGAAGGGCCGGAAGGCTGAGGAAGAGCAAGAGCAGAAAGAGGAGCCTGAGGAAGAGGAAAGCCCCGAAGAGGAAGAGAACGGAGAGCAGGATCAGGAGCCTGAGGGCGAAGATTCCGGAGAATCCGAAGAACAGGGTGAGGAGCCTGAAGATCTCGAAGAAGGCGGAGACGAATACGACGGAGATGATGAGCCTCCTGAAGAGGAATCTGAGGAAGCTGAGAAATCCCCTGAAGAGGAAGAAGATTACGAACCTCCTGAGGACGAGACACCGTCACAGGATGAGTACGAGGATGAATGGACTCAGGATCCGGGAGAAGGCGGGCCTGAAGCTCCCGAAGACGAGTTCGGGGACGAGGGAACCGGCGAAGAGGGCGAAGAGAGCAGCGGCGACGGCAGCGGCGGCGGAAACCCGGGAGAGGACCCTGAAGAGAGCGAAGAAGAGGGAGAAGGTTCCGGCGGCTCGCCGTCAGAGGGCATGGAAGGCAGCGGCGACGGCAGCGGTGACGAGGATGATGCTCCCCCTGAGGACAGCATGAGCGGACAGTCCGGGACGGGACATGTGGACGAAGATCAGGATGACTCCTACGGCGATGAGCAGCAGGGAGGATCGGATCCAAGCGGGAACGCGCAGCAGCAGAAGGGAACAAACCGGGGTGGAAGCCAGCAGCATACTGCGGGAACCGGCGGAGGTGGAGATGCAACCCAGTCCGCATGGGAACATTCTTCCGGTGAGAATACCAGAGAAGGCGGCGGTGAACGGGATCCGGAAAACCGCAGAGAGATGGAGGGAACTCCGGATCTCAACAGCGACCTTGAGGAAGCTTCCGGAGATCAGAAGCGTGAGATGGCCGAGGCCGAGCAGGGCACCGGAGAGAACACCCCTGAGGATGACGACAGCGAACCGACCTATATGCACAACGGTGAGGTTCAGAAGGAACTGGAAGAAAAGTGGAAGGACATCAGTGAACGGCTGATGGTGGATCTGGAAACCTCCTCCAAGGAGTGGGGTGACAAGTCCGATTCCATGATGCTGGGACTCAAGAAGGTCAACCGGGACAAGTATGATTACAGGACATTCCTCCAGAAGTTTGCAACTCTGAAGGAGGATATGCAGATAAATGATGACGAGTTTGACTACATCTATTACACCTACGGCATGGATCACTACGGAAACATACCGTTGATCGAGCCGCTGGAGTACAAGGAAGTCAAGAAGGTGAGGGACTTTGTCATAGCCATCGACACCTCCGGATCCTGTGCGGGAGAGGTGGTACAGAAGTTCCTGGACAAGACTTACTCGATCTTCGCTCAGCAGGAAAACTTCTTCAGGAAGATCAACCTGCACATAATCCAGTGTGATGCACAGATTCAGAGCGATGTGAAGATCACGAACAAGACCGAGTTCGACGACTACATCCGGGATCTGAAATTCGTGGGCTTCGGCGGTACGGATTTCCGCCCGGTATTCCAGTACGTAAATGAGATGATAGAAAACAGAGAATTCGATGACCTGAAGGGGCTCATCTATTTCACGGACGGCAACGGAACTTATCCGAAGAGGCGTCCGCCGTATGAAACAGCGTTCGTCTTCGTGGACGACGATGAATTTGACTATCAGGTTCCGAGCTGGGCAATGAAGCTCGTTCTCGAG
>JAIKWW010000016.1 GCA_024684465.1 Clostridia bacterium
TTCCGGAGGAAGAGCTATTATTGCCCTGAGATTCATTGCCTGAAAGATCCTGCCTGAGCTGGGCGATCTCTTCACCGGAAAGGCCGATACTCCTCAGGAAGTCGGTGGTTTCCGCGCTCAGGTCCGCGCTGCGGAGATCACTTACTCCAAATGCATTCTTCAGGTTCTTGTCGAGATTGTTTGTCAGAATAAGGCTGTAGCGCTCGTCCCCGGCGGTAATTCCATAATAGTTGTAGAAACTGGTCATATAATCTGCCGCCACTTCATCGTAGCTCGCGCCCATCAGGCATTCCAGAAGTGCCGAGACATAACCGGCCCGGTCCTTTCCCTCTGTGCAGTGAACGAGATAAACCCCCGGATTTGAAATGAGGTATCTGATTCCGTCTGCCAGTTTCCGGTTAAAATCATCGGCACTGACATCAACTCCCATATTCAGGGTGATTACATTCTGCTTTGAAGCATATGTTTCGTTAACATTTGGGAATGAAGCGAATGTCTCAGGATCATCTGCCAGATTCATTATCGTAGTAACCCCTGCCTCCCTGATGGCAGCATCCGCGTAGGTATTCCTGTTGTATCTCGGATTGACAGGCGACGCAGACCTGTACAGCCTGCCCTTACCCATCCCCGAGGTGGTAACTTCTCTGAAATTGGCAAACTGCGCGTCCGTCAGATTTGGGTAATCCGCCCTGTCAGTGGTGTAGCTCATCTGATGCAGGAGATACTGCCCGTAATAGCCGCCTTTTTCATCCATAGAGATCGTCACCTCGAACTGTTCCGGCACACCGTCCGCCGGCTCCCAGGACACAGAATTGTCAGCGGCGGTTTTCTTCGCAGCGACCCCGTAAGCTGTGGCAAAGTCCTTCATGTTGATCGCGAGCACTACAAATTGATCTTCCTGCCTGGCAAAAATCCCGGCAGCTCCCGTATCGACATCGGAAAAATTCCCGCAGAGAGGCAGCTTCAGATCCTTATCCAAAAGGCTCACGTTCAGCACATCGCTGATCTCGTAGCCCGCCGAATAAATCTCAGCGCATTTGAGATCCAGCACCACGTTTCCGTACTTCTGAATGTTGGCAACGCTGGCTGTGGTACTGATGGTTTCCGCTTCCGTCGCAGCACTGACTTCCTGTGCCGGCAGGATCATCAGCGAAGTAATGACAAGCGCCGCTGACAGCAGCGCTGATAAAATTCTTCTGTGGTTTATTGCTTTTCCTGAATATTTCATTTCCGCCTCCCGGACCCTATTTGATATGCTGAATAAGATTTATTCCCAATCCGGATTCCGAGACCATCATGGCGGATTTGGCCGACTTGCTCTCAATCAGCTTATCGCCGTAGAAATTCCTGAATCCTCTTGCCTTGAGCAGCTCATAAGCTTCGTCAAAATCATCCACGTTCATGCGGATTGCTACCAGATCCCGGGGCAGATCAATCTCCGGTTCAGCTATGTCCACATAGAAGCCACCTGCGTCCTTCATGCGGATTCCTTCCACCTTATAATCCCCTATATCCTTCCGGTCGTGGCGCTTCTGAAATCCCAGTTCCTCAAACAGTTTAACCACAGATTCTGCATCCTTCGTGATGATATGCGGGTTAAATGTTGTGATTTTCATAGCTCTTACACCCTCCTTGAAAACAACTCCATAAATGCTTTCCTCTATCAATTATTATCGCCAGTTTATCTTATAAAAATAAGACACCTCCTGACAATTAATCATCAGAAGGTGTCTGTACTCGTCCAGCTTCAATATCCTCAAAGCCTTCCTGCAATTTTGTATGAATCTCTTCAGCTGTCATAAGATCCGCATTAATGGAATCCGGTGCCTGAGGTAATGTAACTCTAAAAGGAATTCCACCTGTGAGAATAATCTGTCTTAAATACATATCAATAGCTGTAGACATAGGAATTCCAAGACGTGAAAGCACATCTTCAGCTGATTTTTTCGTTGTAGGATTAACTCGTAAATTGAGTGTTGCTGTTTTCTCCATACTTTATCAACTCCTTTTTAATTATTGTAACGCGATTTACGTTACAAAACAATTCATATTTCCAACATAGGCTATTAAACGTCAAGCCATGAGCATCATTAATTGTTTTGGCGTAAAAAATGTAATAAATCACTAAAAAAAACCGTGAAGCCCTTAATTTCAAGGGTTTCACGGCTATTTACCAGTCTATTCAAATTCTATCGTCCCTGGCGGTTTGGAGGTGAGGTCGTACATTACTCTGTTTACGCCCTTTACCTCGTTGATAATGCGGTTCATTACCTTCTGGAGAACTTCCCACGGAATCTGAGCTGCGTCTGCAGTCATGAAGTCCGATGTGTTCACCGCACGGAGAGCAATGGCGTAATCGTAGGTTCTGAAGTCACCCATAACCCCGACGGAGCGCATGTTCGTGAGGGCAGCGAAGTACTGTCCCAGCGACTTCTTCAGTTCGCCGTCGTTGTAACTGTCAACTTCTTCTCTGTAGATCGCGTCAGCATCCTGAACGATCTTCACCTTTTCAGCAGTGACTTCGCCGATGATTCTGATGCCCAGACCCGGCCCCGGGAACGGCTGACGGCTGACCAGCTTTTCAGGGATTCCCAGCTGTCTGCCTGTCTCACGCACCTCATCCTTGAAGAGCATGCGGAGCGGCTCGATGATCTCCTTGAAATCCACATAGTCAGGCAGACCGCCCACATTGTGGTGCGACTTGATGGTCGCCGACTTGCCCAGACCTGACTCGATGACGTCCGGATAGATCGTGCCCTGAACCAGGAAGTCAACTGCTCCGATCTTCTTTGCCTCTTCTTCAAACACCCGGATGAACTCCTCACCGATGATCTTTCTCTTGGCCTCAGGTTCTTCAACGCCTTTCAGCGCATTGTAGAAGCGTTCCTGCGCGTTTACACGGATGAAGTTCAGGTCGTACGGGCCATCCGGTCCGAAAACAGCCTCAACCTCGTCACCCTCGTTCTTTCTCAGAAGCCCCTGATCCACGAAGACACAGGTCAGGTTCTTGCCTATCGCCTTTGACATGAGGACCGCAGCAACAGAGGAGTCCACGCCGCCCGAAAGAGCGCAGAGCGCCTTGCCATTGCCAACCTTCTCGCGGATCTGCCTGATCGCAGCCTCCGCAAATGAAGCCATCTCCCAGTCACCGGTGCATCCGCAGGCCTTCTTCACGAAGTTGGAGATGATCTTCGTACCCTCTTCGCTGTGCAGCACCTCAGGATGGAACTGGGTCGCATAGAACTTCCTTTCCGGATCCTCCATTGCTGCCACAGGGCATACCGGAGTTTCAGCAGTAATGACGAATCCCTCCGGAACTTTAGCGATATAGTCTGTATGACTCATCCACGTGTTGCTGACCTTTCTCACATCACCCATCATGAGTGAAGCTTCCGCAACAGCCGTGGTCGTAGTCTCTGTCTTTCCGTATTCGCTGACAGGCGCCGTCTCAACGGACCCCCCCAGCATGTATGCCATGAGCTGCGCACCGTAACAGATGCCCAGGACAGGAATTCCCAGCTCCAGCATTTCCGGCTCACACTTCGGTGAAGCATCATCGTAAACGCTGTTCGGGCCGCCTGTGAAGATGATTCCCTGAGGCTTCATCTCACTTATCTTTTTCATCGCATCGGCGTGAGAGACCACTTCGGAGTAAACTCCGCATTCTCTCACGCGGCGGGCGATGAGCTGATTGTACTGTCCGCCGAAATCAACGACGAGAACTGACTGATGTTCCATCTATTGCCTCCATGATTTTCGGGAGCAGCGCTCCCTCCATTAATACTAATAAAAACGGACCGGGCAAAAGCCCGGCCCGGGATGTCAGCTTATTGATCCGAAACTGATCCTTAACCCTGGTAAGCGGTGCCGTTGCCCTTGTCCTTGAGTATAACGTCGTGTGCGCCGCCCTCTACGATAGAAGTTGCGGATACGAGGGTCAGCTTTGCCTTTTCCTGCAGCTCAGGAATGCTAAGCGCGCCGCAGTTGCACATAGTTGCCTTTACCTTTGCGAGAGTCAGCTGAACGTTGTCCTTCAGCGGGCCTGCGTAAGGAACGTAAGAGTCAACACCCTCTTCGAACTTCAGCTTGCTGCCTTCACCGTCATCGTAACGCTGCCAGTTTCTCGCACGGTTGGAACCTTCGCCCCAGTACTCCTTCACATAAGTTCCGTTGATGTTCAGCTTTCTGGAAGGGGACTCGTCAAATCTTGCGAAGTAACGGCCCAGCATCATGAAGTCCGCACCCATAGCCAGAGCCAGAGTCATGTGGTAATCGTAAACGATACCGCCGTCTGAGCAGATCGGAATGTAGATGCCTGTTTCCTTGAAGTATTCATTTCTTGCCTCAGCAACTTCGATAACTGAAGTAGCCTGGCCTCTGCCGATACCCTTTGTCTCACGGGTGATGCAGATGGAGCCGCCGCCGATACCGATCTTGATGAAGTCAGCGCCTGCTTCCGCAAGATATCTGAAGCCGTCTCTGTCAACGACATTTCCGCCGCCGACCTTTACGTCAGGTCCGAAGTTCTCCTTAACGTACTTGATCGTTCTGCCCTGGAATTCAGAGAAGCCCTCGGAAGAGTCAACGCAGAGTACGTCAACGCCTGCATCCAGGAGCTTCGGAACTCTCTCCGCATAGTCTCTTGTGTTGATGCCTGCGCCTACAACATAACGCTTGTGAGCATCCAGCAGTTCGTTCGGATTGCTCTTGTGCTGCTCGTAGTCCTTTCTGAATACGAAAGAAACCAGTCTGCCGTTGTCATCAACGATAGGAAGAGCATTTACCTTGTTTGCCCAGATGATGTCGTTTGCTTCGCTGAGAGTGCAGCCGTCCTTGCCGATAACCAGCTTGTCCAGCGGAGTCATGAATTCCTTGACCTTCACGCTCTTTTCCATACGGGAGATCCTGTAATCTCTGCTGGTAACGATGCCCACCAGCTTGCCTGTCGGTGTTCCGTCCTCAGTTACCGCAACAGTTGAGTGATCCGTGCGCGCCTTCAGGTTCAGAACGTCCTGAAGTGTGGACTCAGGAGACAGGTTTGAATCGCTCTTTACAAATCCTGCCTTAGTATCCTTAACGGCTTTAACCATGGCTGCTTCATCTTCCGGAGTCTGTGCGCCGTACAGGAAGGAAATTCCGCCTTCCTTTGCCAGTGCAACTGCCATATCAGCGCCGGATACGGACTGCATGATGGCAGAAACCATAGGGATGTTCATTGAAATTGCCGGCTCTTCCTCACCCTTTCTGAATCTGGTGAGTGGAGTCTTAAGGCTGACATTGCTCGGAATGCATTCTGCCGAAGAGTATCCCGGTACGAGCAGGTATTCGCTGAAAGTATGAGATGGTTCCGAATAGAAAAATGCCATGTGTAAAACCTCCTGTTTTCCTCTTTTCTTTATATATTAGTAATAATGATTGGCTTATATATAAATTAGCAATAATGATTAGCTGAAATAAAACATGCTCCGCAAGTCAGCATCCTGAAGATAGCAATTCCTCAAGGTGCTCCCGTTTCGAAACTGCACACGATGCTCCCGCTTCAAAGCGGCCGGGTGCTCCCGGTTTATTCAAAGACGATCTCCGATCCGTCTGCTTTTGATCCGAGACCGGTTTCTTCAAGAAATTCCTCCAGAGTCAGGTCTCTCTCCCAGATCTCGGTGGCTACCGTGACTCCCACATAGCGCAGGTGCCAGGATTCGTATGTGTAGCCCGTGGAATCCTCGCGGCCGTCAGGATATCTGATGATGAATCCGTACTCGTGGGCGTGCTTCGCAACCCATTTCCCGGCGTCTGTATCCTTGAACTTCGACGTCACCTGCCAGTTCACATCCTCGCAGGAGATGTCAGTGGCCAGTCCCGTACGATGCTCGCTCTGCTCCGGGCGGGCGCTGGTCTTGTTTGCCTCTTCCTCACCCCTTGCCTTAACATTCTGAGTCCAGAGAATATTCTGGAACGCATGGGATCTGTACGCTGTGGTCATGCGGAAATCGATATCTTCTTTTTCCGCCGCTTCGTGCATCCTGTTGAACGCCTCAACCGCCTCAGCCCTCATGTATCTCGTGGTGGGATCCCTGTCCTCCACATAATATGTCATCTCAGTCAGATCCTCCGGCTCGTAATCCGGATCAATCTCATTGAGCTTATTCGCTATGACGAACAGACCGTTGGCCTCATCCTCTTTAAGCTTATCCGATACGGTCATGTCATCCGCTGCGGACAATACGCTTCCGGAGCTCCCCGGATTTTCGCCGGATGCTCCCGACATATCACAAGCTGTCAGTGAAAGCGACATCGCCAGAAGAACCGCTGCCGAACCCGCTGTTGCTCTGAGTTTCCAAGAATTATTGTTTTTTGACATCAATCTTTCTCCTGATATATTCCGATACGATGTTAAACGCGTCTTCCTTTTGC
Organism: Clostridia bacterium; assembly: GCA_024684465.1. Classification (GTDB taxonomy): domain Bacteria; phylum Bacillota; class Clostridia; order Peptostreptococcales; family Anaerovoracaceae; genus JAIKWW01. Next base: position 6,412 of record JAIKWW010000016.1, read on the forward strand.
GGTTAATAAATAATTTTACATTATTATTACATCATACACAAGTCCCGCACCCACGTTTTTTTCGCCGAACAAGATTGCATACAAAAATTTATCAAGAATGCCGAATGCCGGTCCGGTTCTGATTTCGGCATATAAAAAACTGCGCCCTGCGGAAAGCTCCGCAAAGCGCAGTGATCTGATCTGTATTGCACGGCCTCGGCCGCAGTTTTCCGGTATCGCCGATACCATCGATGAATTCCCGGGGGGATTACATCATTCCTCCCATTCCCGGAGCTCCACCCGGAAGAGCAGGTGCATCACTCTTGATGTCAACTACGCAAGCCTCAGTTGACAGGAGCATGCCTGCGCCGGATGCGGCATTCTGGAGTGCGGATCTGGTAACCTTAGTCGGGTCTACGATACCGTTTGCCATCATATCTACATATTCTTCAGTTGCAGCGTTGAAGCCGATGCCCTTGTCGCTTGCCTTTACCTTGTTTACGACAACAGAACCTTCGAATCCCGCATTTGCAGCGATCTGTCTTACAGGTTCCTCGAGAGCTCTCTCGATGATAGCAGCACCTGTTCTCTCATCACCTGTGAGAGTTTCAACATAAGCGGAAACTGCAGGGATTACATTTACCAGAGCTGTGCCGCCGCCAGGAACGATGCCTTCTTCAACTGCAGCCTTTGTTGCATTGAGAGCGTCTTCGATTCTCAGCTTTCTCTCCTTCAGCTCAGTTTCAGTTGCAGCGCCGACCTTGATAACAGCAACGCCGCCTGCCAGCTTGGCAAGTCTCTCAGACAGCTTTTCCTTGTCGAACTCGGAAGTTGTTTCAGCCAGCTGAGCCTTGATGACATTTACACGATCCTGGATCGCAGCCTGTTCACCTGCACCGTTTACGATGATAGTGTTTTCCTTGTTAACCTTAACTGTCTCAGCAGAACCCAGCATTTCCAGAGTAGCTTCCTTCAGATCCATGCCCAGCTCGTCGGAGATCACAGTACCGCCTGTGAGTGCAGCGATATCCTGGAGAGTTTCCTTTCTTCTGTCGCCGAAGCCAGGAGCCTTTACGCAAACGCACTCGAAAGTACCTCTGATCTTGTTCAGCACGATAGTTGCCAGAGCTTCACCCTCAACATCGTCTGCGATGATCAGGAGCTTCTTGCCCATCTTTACGATCTGCTCCAGTACCGGGAGAACTTCCTGGATGTTGGAAATCTTCTTGTCTGTGATGAGAATGTACGGATTAGCCAGTGTAGCTTCCATCTTCTCTGTGTCATTTACCATGTATGCTGAGAGGTAACCTCTGTCGAACTGCATACCCTCAACAACGTCCAGGGTAGTGCCCATAGTCTTGGATTCTTCAACAGTGATAACACCTTCCTTGCCAACCTTTTCCATAGCATCGGCGATGAGCTGTCCGATAGTCTTGTCATCAGCAGAAACGGAAGCAACCTGAGCGATGTCATCCTTGCCGTTGATCGGCTTGGAATTGTTCTGTAGTTCCTTGACAGCAACTTCAACAGCGCCGTTGATACCTCTTCTGAGGATCATAGGATTTGCACCTGCAGCAACGTTCTTGATGCCTTCATTTACCATGATCTGAGCCAGCAGCGTAGCAGTAGTCGTACCGTCACCGGCAGAATCATTTGTCTTTGTGGAAACTTCCTTGATCAGCTGAGCGCCCATATTTTCGAATGCGTCTTCCAGCTCCACGTCCTTTGCGATGGTAACGCCGTCGTTAGTGATCAGCGGACCGCCGAAGGATCTCTCCAGCAGAACGTTTCTGCCCTTAGGTCCCAGTGTGATCTTTACTGTGTTAGCC
>JAIKWW010000059.1 GCA_024684465.1 Clostridia bacterium
TCATTTTTTAACCTCCTGTCTACTCTGATCACGAAGAACCGTGGATCATTTTCGACTCGAATATAACTTTTCGGTCACGGCCGGTCATTCCCAGCCTGCACCTATAGTAAAGTCCCGAAGGACGAATACCCGTTTTTAGCGTAAAAGGACACAACCGTCCCTTATGCACAGCAAAAACATTTTACATTGACGGTGTGCCCTTGTCAAGCTAAATTTTATTCTGTTCACTCGCTCCCGGAGGGCCTTCAGGCTGTTCCCATTCCTTCGGAAACGACGCGCGTTTACTTCTTCAGCAGAACTCTGTGGAACTTTTTCTTGCCCTTCTTGATGAGAAGTGCATCGTCCTTGAACATGTCCAGAGTCACGTTCTGCTTCTTGTCAGTGATCTTCTCGTCATTTACCAGGAGTCCGCCCTGCTCGATGGTTCTGAAACCGTCGCTGTTGCTGGATACCAGTCCCAGTTCGTGGATCAGCGCAACCAGACCCATGCCCTCGCCTTCAAATCTGGATGCTTCCATCTCAGTCGTAGGCATGTTGGACAGATCGCCGCCGCCTGTGAAGAGCGCCCTTGCAGCTTCCTGCGCCTTGTCCGCCTCTTCCTTGCCGTGAACCAGTTCTGTGAGCTCGTGTGCCAGCAGCTCCTTTTTCTCGTTGATCCTGCTGTCGTCCCACTTCTCGATCTCCTTGATCTCATCCAGCGGGATGAAAGTCAGCATTCTCAGGCACTTGTTTACATCTGCGTCGTCGATATTTCTCCAGTACTGGTAGAAATCATAAGGAGAAGTCTTTTCAGGATCGAGCCATACTGCGCCACCCACAGTTTTGCCCATCTTCTTGCCCTCGTGATTTGTGAGCAGTGTGATGGTCATAGCGTAGGAATCCTCCTGATCCATCTTTCTGATCAGATTCGTGCCCGCCAGCATATTCGACCACTGATCATCTCCGCCAAACTGCATGTTAACGCCGTAGTCCTTGTGGAGCTTGTAAAAATCGTAACCCTGCAGGAGCATATAGCTCATCTCGAAGAAAGTGAGACCGCCGTCTCTTCCCATTCTGTTCTCATAAGCTCTGGAGCGGAGCATAGTCGCCACGTTGAAGTGTACGCCGATGGTTCTCATAAATGCCATGAAATTCAGATCTCTGAGCCAGTCCGCATTATTTACCATGATGGCCTTGCCTTCGCCCTCACCGAACTCGATGAATCTGCTCATCTGCTTCTTGAAGCATTCGCAGTTGTAGTCGATGGTGTCGTTGGTCATCATATTTCTCATATCGTTTCTGCCGGAAGGGTCTCCGATCATTCCCGTTCCGCCGCCCACCAGAGCAACCGGCTTGTTGCCTGCCATCTGCAGTCTCTTCATGAGGCACAGCGCCATGAAGTGGCCTACGTGAAGACTGTCAGCTGTCGGGTCAAATCCAATATAGAAGACTGCCTTTCCTGAGTTGACGAGCTCTTTTATCTCGTCTTCATCTGTAACCTGCGCAATGAGTCCTCGTTCGATCAGTTCTTCATAAATTCCCATAAAAGTCTTCTCCTTGTGTTATCGTTCGTATTAATGAAGCGTGCCCCCGGGGCTGCTACATCCTGTCGAGCATTTCAACTCTTCTCTGATGTCTGCCCTCTTCAAACTGCGCATTGAGCCAGATGTCGAGCAGGCGGATCACAGTCTGCACATCCAGCACTCTGGAGCCGAATGCGATCATATTTGAATTGTTATGTCTTCTGGACATTTCAGCTGTGAATTCGTTTGTCACGAGAGCGCAGCGGATGCCCTTCACCTTGTTTGCCGCGATGGATACACCGATACCTGTTCCGCAGCATACGATGCCTCTGTCGCACTGACCGGACGCAACTGCTTCAGCAGCCTTCTTGGCATAAACCGGATAATCTACAGATGCCCGGGAATCTGTTCCCATATCCATTATGTCGTAGTTGTTTTCAACGAGATGCTTCTTGATAGCTTCTTTAAGATCATAACCGGCATGGTCACTTGCTAATGCGATCATTTATGCATAACCTCCAAATTTACCTGCGGGCCTTTCAGCCCTTCCATTTTGCGATACAGTATGTTTTGTTGATAATCGTTTACTATTTTATATGACAGACGCACAGATTGCAATAATCTGTGCGTTTTCGTCAATTTATATTAATATTACTTCCGATCCGTGTAATATTTCCTCCGGAAGCCTTACGCATGCGGTCCATTACCGCAATTCCTATGCCCAGCTCGGGCACCGGGTGCACCAGCACCGTGTCGATCCCCTGTTTGTCTGCTTTCCGCAGATCGGCGAAGAAATGCTTTGCAGCCTCCCTCGGATCACCCTGGTAATCCAGCACCAGGACTTTTTTCCCCGCCTTCTCCAGCTTTTCCGCCTCGGCTTTTACTGCGCCGTGGATTTCCTCCGGCACATCTCCTTCGAAGAGCCGGACCTCTGCATCAGGTCTGTAGTGAGGATACTTCTGCTGAGCGGGAGCATCACTGTTCTCTCCGTCGCTCCCTACTCCAGAGAGATTTCCCGGGGGACCACTTCGATCTTTCTCGGGATAACTTCCTCAAGCTGCTCCTTTGTGATGGAACCCGGACGGATGATCCTCATAGTGGTCTCTGTCATGTCCAGAACTGTGGACTCAACGCCTTCCTTGCAGTCAGGGCCAGCCAGGATCATATCGATCTTTCCGTCGAACTCGTCGATAACATGCTGAGCTGAAGTCGGACTCGGATGGCCGGAGATATTTGCGCTTGGAGCCGCGATCGGATTTTCGCACTCAGCCAGGAGAGCGAGAGCGATAGGATCGTTCGGTTCTCTGACAGCCACATTCTTGCCGCCGCCTGTGATGAACAGTGAGATTCTCTCGCTGATTCTCGGCATTATCATGGTGAGAGGACCCGGCCAGTAATTTTCGATGAATCTTGTCATCCACTGGCTGTTTTCTGCAGTGATGTCCACTATGAGACATGCATCTAGGTCTCTTCCTACGAGAACGCTGACAGGATTGTCGCCGGGACGCTGCTTCACTTCAAAGAGCTTCCTCAGCGCCTTCTCGTTGTTCATGTCACATCCCAGAGCGTAAACAGTATCCGTAGGGAATGCGACGATGCCGCCGGCAGCGATCACCTCAGCTGCTTCCCTTATCTTCTCTCTGTCTTTTTCAGGATCTGTAATGGTGTAAATCTTAGTTTCCATTTTGTTTTCCCTCCGGTTTTGAGTCGAATCCCGGCCTTTCTTGCCCCGGCGTTCTGCCGTGTGCCCCGGCCTGTATTCTTAGAAATTCTTCATCTTTTCCGCCTGGTCTTCAGTGATCAGTGCGTCAATTACTTCATCTATATCTCCATCAAGGAAATTATCAAGCTTGTAGATAGTCAGTCCGATGCGGTGATCGGAAATACGACCCTGCGGGAAGTTGTACGTTCTGATACGTTCACTTCTGTCTCCGCTGCCGACCTGGCTCTTTCTCTGTTCTGCCAGTTCATCGTGCTGCTGCTGGAGCTGCAGGTCGTAGAGTCTTGCACGGAGCACCTTGAAAGCCTTGTCCTTGTTCTTGATCTGAGACTTCTCATCCTGGCAGGTTACAACCAGTCCTGTAGGAAGATGTGTGAGACGAACTGCGGAGTCTGTCGTGTTTACGCACTGACCGCCGTTTCCGGAAGCTCTGTAAACGTCGACTCTGACATCGTTCGGATTGATTTCCACTGCCACATCGTCAACCTCAGGGAGCACGGCCACAGTCGCAGCAGATGTGTGGATTCTTCCGCTGGACTCTGTTTCAGGGACTCTCTGCACTCTGTGAACTCCGGACTCGTACTTGAGTCTGGAGTATGCTCCCTTACCCTTTACCATGATAACCGCTTCCTTTACGCCGCCCATGCCGGTGTCATTGACATCGATGATCTCGGTCTTCCATCTTCTGCGTTCAGCATAACGCATGTACATACGCATCAGATCAGCTCCGAACAGCGCAGCTTCGTCTCCGCCTGTGCCGGCTCTGATCTCCAGAACTACGTTCTTCTCATCGTTAGGGTCCTTCGGGATCAGGAGCACCTTGAGCTCGTCGCTGAGCGTTTCCTTCTGTTCCTCCAGGTCAGAGAGCTCCATCTTTGCAAGTTCTCTCATCTCTTCGTCTGAAGCGTTGTCGTTGAGGATCTCCTTTGCTTCTGTGATCCCGTCCACGACCTTTTTATATTCAACATACTTGTGTACAACAGGTTCCATCTCACCGATTTCCTTCGCATACTGCTGGAACAGTTTCTGATCGGAAATCACCGCCGGATCTGACACTTTCATGCTGAGTTCATTATATTTGTTTTCAATAAAATCAAGTTTATCGTACATATTCCAAACTCCGGTTATATATCATCCAATTTGCTACATCTTCAATTTTATATTGCTGTATCAACAATTGCAACAGTTCATCCTGTTCCGGCCAAAACCGCCGGCTAACTATAGAACAAAAGCCGGAATACTGCGATTCCGGCTCCTTTGCTTTTTTGTTCGATAATCTAGAACTACTGAATATTGAACTTTTTCTTGAACTTTTCAACACGGCCGCCGCGATTGATGAACTTCTGCTGGCCTGTGAAGAACGGATGGCATGCTGAGCAGATGTCCAGTCTCAGTTCTTCCTTAGTTGATAAAGTTTCAAAGCTGTTTCCGCATGCGCAAGTAACCTTGCATACTTTGTAATCTGGGTGGATTCCCTGTTTCATTGTCTTTACCTCTCTCTGCGTGGAGTACATACCCGGCGGGCTGCGCACCCGGTCAGGCCATACGGCTTCCCACGTTATTGTTATGTTTGGCTTTATATGTCGAAAGCGCGCATCCGGCCCCGCCTCGTGTACGCCTCGCTTATATCATTAGCTTTAATATTCTATCACCGGCCGTCAGTACCGTCAAGAACTTTTTAGGTCCGAAGTTTCACAGTAAGGCACCGCACGGTCCGCAGCTAAGCGAGAGCGTCTCTGAAACAGCCGTGCCTGCGCCGGGACTGACTCTCTGATTGCCGGTACCAATACTGATCATACAGTTACGCGCAGGCATGCTGTTGAAGAGTATCTGCGGACATTGGTTCTTAGCGACTGACGAGCCGTCAGGCGAAGTCAGAGCTTAGAACCACCAGGTCCGCAGCTAAGCGAGAGCGTCTCTGAAACAGCCGTGCCTGCGCGTACCGGATAACAGTTTTTCCGGTTATGCCAGTCTGGCCGTCACGACCCGGTCCAGCCGCGCCAGATCCTTGTGTACAAAGATATCTTTAAACCTTCCCGTCCCTTCGAGAAGATCCGTCACCGCCTGACCCTGGTCATAGCCGATCTCCATTACCAGGTATCCGTTCTTCTTCAGATGATCCGCCGACTCAGCCGCCAGCCTTCTGTAAAAGTCCAGCCCGTCCGCGCCCCCGTCCAGCGCCAGCATCGGCTCGTAGTCCTTCACCTCAGTCTGGAGAGTCCCTATCACATCCGTTGCTATGTAAGGCGGATTGCTGAGGATCATATTGAACTTGTCCTTCAGCGGCTTGTCTTTCTTTCCCTTAAGCGTGAACAGATCCGACTGACGGAATTTTATCCTTCCGGATACGCCGTTCTTCTCCGCATTCTCTGCAGCTATCTCCAAAGCCTCCGCACTTATGTCACAGGCAGTGATCTTCGCCTTGGGCATGAAGTGCGCAGCGGATACCGCGATGGCTCCGCTTCCGGTGCACATGTCCAGTACACTGAAGCCGCCCCGGAAGTTCTTTGACAGCAGGATCGCCGTCTCCATGAGAGTTTCCGTATCCTGACGTGGAATCAGCACTGCGGGAGTCACTTTGAACGGAAGTCCCATGAACTCCTGCTCTCCGATGATATACTGCAGCGGTTCCCCCTCAGCCCTTCTGTCAATGAGCGAGAAGTAATGCTCCGCATGGGATTCATCCGTACCGTCGTTCTTGTGAATGTAGATGAATGTACGATCCTCATTCATCATATAGAGAAGCAGGCTCTGTGCGTCCTGCTCCGCATTATCTATATTTGACTGTTTTAATCTCTGGGTTCCGATTTCAAGAATCTGCCCGAAAGTTATGAGCATCATTATTCCGCATCTGCTCCTTTATCAGTTTCTTTCTCCTCCGGAGTAGCCGTCTCTTCCCCGGAGCCGACTACGGCAGATCTTTCAAACTCGTCCTTCTCCGGCCCCGAAACGTACTCCAGCTTATTTCCCTCGGAGTCCGTGATATAGATACGCTCCGCAGGTTCCAGATCGCTCAGGCAAGCATTCACTGCCACGATAGCAACCTCAAGCTGAGACTCATCCGGCGTCCTGGTGGTTATCTCCTGCATCAGCAGTCCCGGAACGCTGAGGATCTTCACGATGGTCGAGTCGCTCTTTCCCGCCCAGCGCAGCACTTCGTAAGAGAGCCCCGCCACTACAGGTATCAGCAGTATTCTTGAAACTATCCTCCAGAACAGGTTCGGCCATCCCAGGAAGGAAAAGAGAAGCAGACTGATGATCATGACGAACATCAGGAAGCTGGTTCCGCATCTCGGATGCAGCCTCTCAAACCTGGCAGCGTTTTCAGGTTTCAGTTCCAGTCCGTTTTCGTAGCAGTGAATGGTCTGGTGCTCCGCACCGTGGTATTCGAATACCCGCTTTATATCCTTCATCATGGATATGAGCGCTATATATCCCACGAACATGGCTATTCGAAGCACACCCTCGATCAGATTGAGAACGATCACGTTGTCGATTACTTTTTTAGCCAGTCCCACCACACCCGTAGGCAGCAGTACAAATACAGCTATAGCAAATACCAGCGAAAATATTACTGATACGTACAGGAGAAAATTGAACAGTCCCTTCTCCCCGTACTTTTCCATGATCCAGGACTCGAGTCTGGAGGGCTCCGCCTCCTCTGCCTCCTCCGGCATGGCCGCCTCAAGCACTTCAGCCGAATACATCAGAGTACCGGTGCCGGTCACCAGAGAGTCGAAAAATGTGACAACTCCCCTGATGATCGGGAATTTCATCCATTTGTTGCTGAATTTCAGAGGAGTCTCCTTGACGTTGATCCTTCCGTCCGGAAGTCTGACGGCAATGGCCGTGCGATCAGCGCCACGCATCATTATCCCCTCCATAACTGCCTGCCCGCCCATCTTTGTCGGGCTGCAGTCCTTTATAAATATCTTATCAAAATCCATATAGATCCTTTCCCCCTGAACAGGTCAGATCTGCCATGCCCGGGGCTCACCCGGCGCATCAGACCTCTTATCCGAGAGCTTTAGTCTTGTTGATGATATCTATGAAATCCCTGTTGGTCTTTGTGTGGGCCAGATTATCTATGATAGTCTCCGTAACGGTCTGAGGATCCTGATTGGAGAGCGCCTTGCGCATCTTCCAGGCCGCATCCAGTTCATCCCGCTCCATGAGCAGGTCCTCCCGGCGTGTCCCAGACTTATAGAGATTGACTGCAGGGAATATCCGCTTCTCCGACAGCTTTCTGTCCAGGTGAAGCTCCATATTACCTGTACCCTTAAATTCCTCAAATATAACATCATCCATGCGGCTTCCGGTTTCAACCAGCGCCGTTGCCAGGATAGTTATGCTTCCGCCTTCCTCCACCTTTCTGGCTGCTCCGAAAAATTTCTTCGGCTTGTGAAGAGCT
>JAIKWW010000090.1 GCA_024684465.1 Clostridia bacterium
TCGATCAGTTGTTAAACATATTGCGTTCGATTTTCGGTGAAACGAAATGTAAAACGTTTTTTCACCGAAAACACTCTGCCTCGAACCGGTAAGACCATAGAATTTATTCCCATAAATGTATGTATGAGCAATAAAATGGAAAATGTGTGGAAAAAACTCTTGGATAAATATGGATATTCTGTCATCAATCGACCTAATTGGAAGCTTCTTGGAGGAGAACGAACAAATATCGGTCTGCATTTTCGGTGAAAAACAAATATCGCAGGCTTTTCACCGAAAAGGAGCCTGATAATAGCGCGAAATCTGTTTCAATTCGGCGCCGATGTTAAGAAAAACACAATCCGCGCCGAATCCACCTCTTCTTCTCGTGCGAGCTTTGTTCCAATCCGGCGCAAGGACATCGTAAATCGTATTCTACACCGAAAAGGGAAGGCGTGAAAAACAAATATCGCAGGCTTTTCACCGAAAATCTATTACTAACCGGACGTGGAGACTGACAATTCCCCTCAGATATGTATTCGATTATTACAACACGGTACAGATATATACATCCGATCCGTACGGGCTTCCGCCGGCAGCGTATAGAAAGTCGTTGGCAGGCGAAGCCCTTGCGGCTTAAATCAATTTTTGAGGTTTAGAGACTGCACTTTTCATCTCCAGATGCCGAAAAGGAACCGGCGCGGGTTTGTCATGTCCGGCCCAAGTTGTCCAAAGGGCGCGGGTTCGGTATAATAATATGGATCGCAGGTTGAAGGAAACGGACCGCAAGTCAGAAAACATACGGATACGATTCTTCAGGCCGGCATTATTTATATTATTACTGTCCGGAACGGAAAGCCCTGGGGGGGTTGAACCTGCGGGGAACCGACAGATTTCTGAGTGCAGCGGCCGTGGTGTGTTGAGTGCAACGGGCCCGGGGCTGCGGAGAATAAATTTAAAAGGAGCATGAAAATGGCTGCATATATAATGGCAATGGATCAGGGAACCACCAGTTCCCGGTGTGTGATTTACGACAGGGAAGGAAACCAGATCAGCGTGGCTCAGAAGGAGTTCACCCAGTACTACCCGGAGCAGGGCTGGGTGGAGCACGATGCCTCGGAGATCTGGGAAACTCAGATGACGGTGGCGTACGAGGCGATGCTGAAGGCCGGAGCGTCCTACAGGGATATCGCGGCGCTGGGGATCACGAATCAGCGTGAGACCACCATCGTGTGGGACAGACATACCGGAGAGCCGGTGTGCAGAGCCATCGTGTGGCAGTGCCGCAGGACTGCGGACTACTGCGAGGAGCTGCTGGCAAAGGATCCGGAGCTGTCGGACAGGATACGGGAGAAGACGGGGCTGCTGCTGGATCCGTATTTCAGCGGCACGAAACTCCACTGGATCCTGGAGAATGTGCCCGGGGCGCGTGAGAAGGCTGAGGCGGGGGACCTGCTCTTCGGCACGGTGGAAACGTGGCTCATCTGGAAGATGACCGGGGGCAGAGTGCACATTACGGACGTGTCCAACGCGTCGCGAACCATGATGTACAACATACACACGCTGGAGTGGGACCAGGAGATACTGGAACTGCTGGATATACCGGCAGGAATGCTCCCGGAGGTGCGGCCTTCATCCCAGATCTACGGGGAGACTGAGCCGGAGCTCTTCGGCGGGAGTATCACCATCAGCGGAGCCGCGGGGGATCAGCAGGCGGCGCTCTTCGGGCAGGCCTGCTTCGACAAGGGCTCCGCGAAGAGCACCTATGGCACCGGGAACTTCCTGCTGATGAACACCGGCGACGAGCCCATCCTGTCGAAGGCCGGGCTGGTTACCACCATCGGCTGGCAGCTGGGTGACGAGGTGACCTACGCCCTGGAGGGGTCGGCCTTCGTGTGCGGAGCACTGATCCAGTGGCTCAGGGACGAGCTGGGGATCATCAGGTCTTCCGGGGAGACTGAGGCCATGGCCATTGAGGCGGGCACGGCCAACGGGGTTTACATCGTGCCTGCATTTACGGGGCTGGGGGCGCCATACTGGGATCCTCACGCCAGGGGGACGATCTTCGGGCTCACCAGGGGCGCCAACAGGAATCACATTGCCCGGGCCGCGCTGGAGGCCATGGCATACCAGTGCGCGGATCTGATCACGGCCATGACTGCGGACACCGGCGTGGAGTTGCAGGAGCTTCAGGTGGATGGCGGCGCCTGCGCCAACAACTTCCTGATGCAGTTCCAGGCGGATATCCTGAAGAGCAGGGTCTGCCGGCCTGCCATGATCGAGACCACTTCCCTGGGCGCGGCATATCTGGCGGGTCTTGCCGTTGGCTACTGGGCTGACACAGACGAGATCTCAGCCAACAGAAATATCGACAGAGTCTTCCGTCCCGAGATGTCCGACGCTGACGTGGCGCGCCACATCGAGGGCTGGAAGGACGCAGTCCGCAGGACTCTCAGCGGCAGATAGTCCGGGGCAGGCGCCGGCCGGCGCAGGGCTGACTGCCGGCTTAGGGCGGACTGCCAGCTCAGGGCTGACTGCCGGCTAAGGACTGACGGCCGGCTCAGGGCTGCCCGGCAACCGGCATGTCCGTTTTACGATTTCAAAGTTTCAATTTTCCGGCGGAATTATAAAACCCGCTCCGAAGGGATCATGTTGTCCGGTCGGAGCGGATTGTTATTTGCACTATTTTTTGTGCCGGATTCTAGCCGGTTTTTCGTCAGCATTTGCGCCGGATTCTAGCCGGTTTTTCGTCAGCATTTGTGTCGTTTTTAGCCAGTCTTCGCCAGTCTTTGCCAGCCTTCTCCGGATTTAGCCGGTTCTTCGCCAGTCTTCGCCAGCCTTCTCCGGTTTTCGCCAGTCTTTGCCAGCCTTCTCCGGATTCTAGCCGGTTTTTCGTCAGCATTTGCGCCGGATTTAGCTGGTTCTTCGCCAGTCTTTGCCAGCTTTCGCCGGATTTCAGCCGGTCTTCGCCAGTCTTTGCCAGCCTTCTCCGGTCTTCGCCAGCCCTCTCCGGTTTTAAGCCAGATCCGCTGAGTCCAGTATTATGGTGAAAGGTCCGTGATTGACCAGGGACACCGTCATCTCGGCGCCGAAGGAACCTGTCTGCACCGACGGCACCAGTTCCCGGCACTTCTCAGTGATGTAATCGCAGAGCCTTTCAGCGTGATCCGGCGCACCGGCACGGGTAAAACTCGGCCTGTTGCCCTTTCTGCAGTCCGCGTACAGGGTGAACTGGGAAACCAGCAGCAGCTCCCCGTCCACGTCCTTCAGGGCCAGGTTCGTCTTTCCGTTTTCGTCATCGAAGATCCTCATATTCACCAGCTTCTTCACCATCTTGTCGGCGATTGCCTCATCGTCCGCATCCTCGATTCCCATCAGCACCAGGAAACCCCTGCCGATCTTCCCGGTCACACTGCCTTCCACTTCCACGGCAGCCTCTCTAACTCTCTGTATTATAAATCTCATTCTCTCTTGCTCGTTCCTTCAGTTTGTTCTTATTGTCGTACATCTTTCTGTCTGCATTTCTGAAGACAGTTGACACGCAGTCGTCATTATCAAAACGCGCCATTCCGCAGGCTATGACCACACCTCCGCCGCTGAGAGCCTCCTCGTTATGCTTTGCTATTATTCCAACCAGCTCGTCACTGCGTTCGTAGTCTTCATCCTGGGAGATTACCACGAACTCATCGCCGCCTATGCGGTATACCGGGCTTCGCTTGAACGTCCGGCAGATTATGCCGCAGGCCTCCCGGATCAGCTTGTCACCGGCCTCATGTCCCCTGGTGTCGTTGGTCTTCTTCAGATCATTCACATCAAAGACCACGATGGCGAACTCAGGCTGCCTGTGCTCCATAATTCTCCGGTCCATAAGTTCTTCCCTTTCCTTATAGGAATTCTTGTTCTTGATGCCGGTGAGTGCGTCGATCTCAGCCTTATTCTGGACCATCGCCAGCTTCTCGTCGTACTCCCGCTTGATCAGCATCGCCTCGGTCACATCCTGACACAGGCCCAGGAGGCACATCCTTCCCGTATTGTCCGTGAACTTCAGCTTTGTGGTCTGGAACTGCCGCGGATAACCTGCCGCATCCAGAACATTCTCATAGAAGATGTACGGTCTGTCCATTTCCAGAGCTTTTTTATCGTCATCAATAAAGTGCTGCGCAGTTTCATCATCGAAGATCTCAAAATCTGTCAGACCAACGACCCCGTCGGGAGTATCCTTGTGGGCATAGTCAGCAAAAGCCTGATTACATGCCAGATACTTTCTGGTTACCACGTCCTTTGTGAAGGTCATGGCCGGCATGTTGGTGAGCAGATCTGAGACGGACTTCTTCAGCTCCGCGATCTGCCTGCTTGCGTCAACTTCCTCCCGTAGTCTGGCATTCTCCTGCTGAAGTCTGTCATATTCCCCTGCCGTATACTTTTCTCCCTCAAACTCTTCTGCCGTAAAGCCCTCTCTCATTTCCAGAGCCGTAAGAACAGCTGCTATGACCGCCGCCGCTCCTGTCAGCGGATTTACGGCCACTCTCCAGACAAGGATCTGGATTCTGTTTCCTCTGTCGGTGGAATCTTCTATTATTACTCTCTTCCCGTCTCCGGCACACTGTCGTACCGCTTTCAGCACAAGACCTCCGGGAACCGACTCGTACTTCGCCGTATCCAGTTCACGCTTTCCCAGAGCATTTGGAAAATAATTCTTTATGTATTTTTTAAAAGTAATATTGGATTTTACTACAGTCAGCTTATCTCCGACACACTCCACCATTACCATCGGCCAGGTGTCGAAGTAGTCCCGTTCTTCCTCCTCATCTGTGCTGGAGTGGGACAGATTGTACATATTTACTCTTCCCAGCTGGGCAAAATACTCAGACTCAGCCGGATTCTCAAAACCGATCTGCTTTCCGGTCCTGTATCTCTCAAAGATATCTTCAACGGATATAGGTCTGCAGAAATAGAAACCCTGAAGCATGGTACAGCCTATGTTCTTGAGGAAGGCTGCCTGACTCTCCGTCTCCACGCCCTCGGCAATTGTATCCATTCCCAGAGACATGGCCATTCTCACTATCTCGGTCAGGATGATCCTGGATTTTTCATTCTCCTCCAGCTGCTTTATGAAGAGCATGTCTATCTTCAGCAGATCAAAAGGTGCCCTGTGGAGTATCTCAGGCGAGGAAAATCCGCTTCCGTAATCGTCCATCCACACCCGGAACCCGAGTTCCCTGAAACGGTTTATCTCACCGATCATGTAATCCACATCATCCGCCATGATGCTCTCGGTTATCTCTATTACTATGAGTTTTCTCGACAGGCCGGCGCTGTCCACTCGCCGTCTGATCTCCTCCACTATGTCGCAGATGTAAAAATCCGATCTGGAGAGGTTGACGGACTGTGGCACGAGGAACAGCCCGTTTTCTTCCTGTTCCTTGAGTTTCCTGAGAACGATATCCACCACGCAGAGATCCAGCTTGTATATCCTGTCGGATTCCTCCAGAGCAGGGATAAAGGCTCCCGGACTCAGAAATCCTCTTTCCGGATCATCCCACCTGGCAAGAGCTTCTTCGTAACATACTCTGCCGTTTACAGTCCTGACAATCGGCTGATAGAACACCTTTATCCAGCCCTTTTCCACAGCCTGATCTATATTTTCAACTACATACTGCTTCTCTTCGATCCGGGTCATCATGCTGTTCTCATAGATATAGATCTTCGAGAAATAGCTGTTCCTTCCGATATCGCAGGCTATCTTCGCCCTGTCACAGGCTCCGCTGATGCTGATCTCAGGGTCATCATACCTGTACACGCCGATCCTGAGAGGCATCCTCTTTTCCCCGCTGTTTTTCTCATTTCCATCAATGAGGCTCTGTGCTCCCGCAAGAGCAGTCTCCTCATCTGTAAATACACAGAAATGATCCGCGTTGAACCTGCCGCAGTTCTCACGATGAAAAACGGATACGATACTTTCCGCAAAATTCCGCAGGAATCTGTCGCCCTCCTCCATTCCGTATTTCTGGTTGAACACCTTCATACCGTTAAAGTCCATGAAAAGGATAAAAGGTGTCTTCCCCGCTGTTCTGAGCGCCTTGCAGCCTGGCTCCGCCAGATTGAAAAAGTATGACATGGCAGGAAGTCCCGTCAGGAAATCGTGTTCCGCTCTGATGGCATAACTCCTCTCTGCCAGCTGATCTTTAAAAGCATTAAAAAGCCCGTCTTTTTCCCTTTTTCCATCGCCTTTGTACAGCCCCTGATCCGTATACCAGACAACTGCCAGACGTGCCCCGTCTTTGTACACATGTTTCCCGTATGCATGGATTATCCTGTACTCTCCTGCCTTCTTCGACCTGTAGATCACATCATAGGCGCCCCCTGCAGTCGCGAAGGTGTACGCAGCCTCCTCCAGCGAAGCCATATCATCAGGATGAGTATCCCGGTACATATCGTTATCCATGAGATCGTAAACATCCTGCTTTTCCATTCCCGTATATCCGAACAGCTCGGAAAAGCCCCAGGAAAGAGCAATCGTAACTACTTTACTGCCTATGAACTGGTATACTGCCACCGGTATCTGACTTTCTTCGATCATTTTCAATTCTTCTCTGCTGTATCTGAATTTATCCAAGGGAATTCCTCCTAACAGGATGCTCAAAACCTGAATATACGCCGGTCATTCCGAAAACAAAAAGTCATCATATACATAATATATATCGTTTTTTTTATGCGGGCAATTATAGATAATACACGTTGTCCGGAAAAAAAGTACATCTTTTTAACCTCTTTATCAACCTCTCTGTCAGCCTCGCCGAAACTGTATCCGGAGTATCCGGTACATATATAGTTTCATTCTATATAGAGAATAAAATTAATCTATTCAGCTTTTAACCCCCAACCCATTGACATACCATATTGGTGGGTTTATTATTGATAAAAATCAACTTAACCCACCAGCACGATAGGTTAATACATCAAAGGATCCATAACTGCAGCGGATTGCATTGACATATCGAAAGGTACAACGATAAGACATCAGAAAGGGACACGACAATGGCAGAATTCTTAAACAAGGGATATAAATTTGAAACACTTCAGCTCCACGTAGGTCAGGAGGAACCGGATCCGGCAACAGATTCCAGAGCCGTTCCTATCTATCAGACAACATCCTACGTTTTCAGAAATGCAAAGCACGCGGCTGACAGATTCGGACTTGCAGATGCGGGCAACATCTACGGCAGACTCACAAATACAACTCAGGACGTCTTCGAAAGACGTATCGCAGCTCTCGAAGGAGGAACAGCTGCCCTGGCAGTTGCTTCCGGCGCAGCAGCCATCACATATACCATCGAAGCTCTCGCAGCAGGCGGCGGTCACATCGTAGCACAGAAGACGATCTACGGCGGAACTTACAACCTGCTCAGACATACACTTCCACCGTTCGGCGTTGAGACAACCTTCGTAGATGCTCACAACCTGGAAGAAGTTGAAGCAGCTATCAATGATGATACGAGAGCCGTTTATCTGGAAACTCTGGGCAATCCTAACTCGGACATTCCTGACATCGACGCCATCGCAGAGATCGCTCACAAGCACGGCGTTCCTGTCGTGGTAGACAACACATTCGGTACTCCTTACCTGCTCCGTCCGTTCGAACACGGCGCAGACATCGTGGTTCACTCCGCTACCAAATTCATCGGCGGACACGGCACGACTCTCGGCGGCGTGATCATCGAAGGCGGAAAGTTCGACTGGAACACGGGCGGCAAGTATCCGGGCATCGCAGCTCCTAACCCGAGCTACAACAACGTGAAGTTCACCGAAGCGGCAGGTCCTGCAGCATTCGTAACTTATATCAGAGCGATCCTTCTCAGAGATACAGGTTCAACACTGTCTCCGTTCAATGCTTTCCTGCTCCTGCAGGGTCTGGAGACACTGTCCCTCAGACTTGACAGACATGTGGAGAACACTGAAAAGGTGGTTCAGTTCCTGGCTAACCATCCTAAGGTAGCCAAAGTAAATCATCCTTCCCTGCCGGATCACCCTGATCACGAGATCTACAAGAGATACTTCCCTAACGGCGGAGCTTCCATTTTCACCTTCGAGATCAAGGGCGGACAGGATGAAGCGTGGAAGTTCATCGACAATCTGGAGATCTTCTCATTACTGGCAAATGTGGCAGATGTAAAGTCTCTGGTTATCCACCCTGCAACTACGACACATGCAGAGCTCACTCCTGAGGAGCAGCTGGATCAGAACATCACGCCTGCAACAGTGAGACTCTCCATCGGAACCGAGCACGCAGACGACATCATCGCAGATCTGTCCAGGGCTCTGGATGCAGTTGAAATCTAGTTATGTTTTCAGTGATTCTTCTGCCGCTTTTGCACACTCACCCGGTAGGTGATTTCCCAAAATAAACATTGATAACACCACGGATATTAGGTAAAATATCGTTATGTGTTGAAGATTCAACATTGTTACTATCAGACGGTTTTCGCGGCCGGAGGCCGTGCTCTTACCACCTCTGATATGACTATTATCATTGCTTATTGAAAGGAGATGGTCACGATTGAACTGGGACGTGATCAGTGAATATATACCTTTATATGTAGAGGCGGCAAAGCTCACTGTGAAGCTCGGAGTGATCGGCATAATCATTGCCATCCTCGTGGGCATAGTCTGTGCCATCATCAGTTATTACAAAGTGCCTGTGCTGAAGCAGATCACACAGGTGTATATAGAACTTTCGAGAAACACTCCTCTGCTGATCCAGTTGTTCTTCATCTACTACGGACTTCCGAAGATTGGCATTCCTACGAATCCCGAAGCCTGCGGCATCGTGGGTCTTGCTTTCCTGGGGGGGAGTTATATGGCAGAAGCCTTCCGGAGCGGTCTTGAGGCCATCGAGCCTATTCAGGAAGAAAGTGCGTATAGTCTGGGTATGAATAAGATCCAGACTATGCGTTTTGTCATAATACCGCAGGCAGCGGCGATCAGCGTGCCGGCCTTCGTGGCGAACATCATATTCCTGCTGAAGGAGACCAGCGTTTTCAGCGCGGTCAGCCTCCTGGACCTGATGTTCACGGCGAAGGATCTCATCGGTCTTTACTACAAGACTTCCGAAGCGCTGTTCCTGCTGGTGGTCTTCTATCTGATCATCCTGCTTCCGGTCTCCGTTCTGGGGACATTGCTGGAAAGGAGGCTGCGCTATGCCGGATTTGGGTCTTGAGGTCCTTTTCAAAGGCACCAACATGCTCAGGCTTCTGGGCGGTCTCGGTGTAGCACTGAAGATCAGTCTCATCGCTGTTGCAATAAGTATCCCTCTGGGCATTCTCCTGGGCTCCCTCATGACCTGGAAAAATCCGGTGGCGAGGGCGATCCTCCGGCTCTATCTGGAGACGGTGCGAATCATGCCTCAGCTGGTTCTGCTCTTCCTGGTATACTTCGGCACTACCAGATGGTTTGGCTGGAATCTCTCCGGAGAACTGGCCTCCATCATAGTATTTGTATTCTGGGGAGCAGCGGAGATGAGTGACCTGGTACGCGGCGCTCTCATCTCCATTCCGAGACATCAGTATGAAAGTGCTGAAGTCCTGGGTCTGAATAAAGTACAGACATATGTCTTTGTCATAATCCCGCAGACGGTGCGTCGTCTGATACCGCTGTCCATCAATCTCATCACGAGAATGATCAAGACCACGTCGCTGATCCTCATGATCGGCGTAATAGAGGCCATGAAAGTGGGACAGCAGATCATCGAAGCGAACCGCATGAGCAGCCCCAACGCCGCTTTCGGGATTTACCTGGCGGTCTTCTTTTTGTACTTTATCGCCTGCTGGCCTATAAGCCTTCTGGCGGGTTACCTTGAGAGGAGATGGAAGAACTGATGGCAGAGACATTACTTACCATAAACGAATTAGTTAAACAATACGGGGACAAGGTCATCCTGAACGGGATGAATCTGGAAGTCCACAGAGGCGAGGTCATCGTGGTGGTCGGCCCCAGCGGCTGTGGAAAGAGTACGCTGCTCCGCTGCATCAATGCGCTGGAGCCCATACAGGGCGGCGAGATCAGGCTCGGCGATGAAAAGATCGTCTACGGCAGCAAGAACCTCTCATCCATCCGGCAGCACATCGGCATGGTCTTCCAGAGCTACGACCTCTTCCCTCATCTTACTGTAATAGACAACATACTTCTGGCGCCTACGAAGGTCCAGAAGAGAAATAAGGCGGAAGCCACGGAAGAAGCCATGCAGCTGCTGGACCGAGTCGGCCTCAGAGATAAGGCGAAGAGCTATCCCCGCGAGCTTTCCGGCGGCCAGAAACAGCGTGTGGCCATAGTCAGGGCACTGATCATGCACCCCGAGATCCTGCTTTTCGACGAAGTTACGGCAGCGCTGGATCCGGAGATGGTCAGAGAAGTTCTGGACGTTATCGTGGGTCTGGCTCAGGAGAACAAGACCATGATAATCGTCACCCACGAGATGTCCTTTGCAAAGGCCGTGGCTGACAGAGTCATCTTCCTGGACGAGGGACATATCGTCGAGGAATCCTCGCCGGACGTGTTCTTCGAGCATCCGGAGACTGAGAGAGCGCAGCAGTTCCTCAACACCTTCGAGTTCACTCCTGTGAAACACCCTGCACAGAACTGACCGCAGATTCAGATATCAATTTTTTTATAATAATAATTTAATAAGGAGAGAAAAAATGAAGACAAAAGGCTTTAAGAAGCTGCTTGCTCTGGGGCTTGCAGCAGTTACAGCAGTTGCATTTACAGCATGCGGCAGCAGCACCCCTGCTCCGGCGGCATCCGGCAGCGCAGATAACGGCGCATCCGCAGATGTCTACAGAACACTGGATGACATCAAGGCAGACGGCACCATCAACATCGGCGTTTTCTCTGACAAGAGCCCGTTCGGATACGTTGACGAAAACGGCGACTATCAGGGTTACGATGTGTACTTTGCAAACAAGCTGGCTGAAGATCTGGGAGTAAAGGTTAACTTTGTTTCCACAGAAGCTGCAAACCGCATCGAGTACCTGCAGACAGGCAAGGTAGACATCATCCTGGCAAACTTCACAGTTACTCCGGAGAGAGCTGAAGAGGTTGATTTTGCACTTCCTTACATGAACGTTGCTCTCGGCGTAGTTTCCCCTGAAGCTGCTCCTGTTACAAGCCTTGACGACCTGAAGGCAGACGACCAGGTGATCGTGATCTCCGGCACAACTGCTGAGACTTACCTCACAGAGAATTATCCGAAGCTGAAGCTCCAGAAGTATGACACTTATGCAAATGCAAAGAATGCTCTGGAAAACGGCAACGGCGTATGCTGGGCAAACGACAACACTGAAGTCATCGCATTCGCAAAGCAGAATCCGGGATATACTGTAGGCATCCCTCAGCTGGGCAACAATGACACTATTGCTCCTGCAGTAAGCAAGGGCAACACAACTCTGCTGGAAGCGATAAACGCAGAAATCGAGGCACTGGGTGCTGAAAACTTCTTCCACGCTGATTACGAAGCAACTCTGCTGGATACATACGGCGCAGACTTTGAAGACACTCTCGTCATCGAAGGCGGCAAGACTGCAGCTCAGTAAGCAGCAGAAATATTACTACTATGACTTAAAAAACCGCATCCACCGGGACTTACGACCTTGTGGATGCGGATTCTTTGATTTTGGGGCGGGCGCCGGGATCTGCACCGGAGAATGAAGAGGAGAAACTGCCATGCATACAATTCTCAACTGGATAAAATCCGAGATCGTACTGACTGTGTCATTTTTGCTGGCGCTGGGCTCCTCCCTGGTGATCAGGCCAGACGCAGAGTACCTCTCCTACATAGACTTCAGGACTCTGAGCATCCTGCTGACTCTGATGCTGATAATGGCGGGCTTCCAAAGGCTGTCGGTGTTCCGGCAGACCGGTGAAATGCTGGTGGAAAGGGCTCATACCGCCAGAGGCGTGGCGGCTGTCCTCATTTTTACCTGCTTCTTCTCCGCCATGCTCATCACCAACGACGTGGCGCTGCTGACGTTTGTGCCTTTTTCCATCGTAACCCTGAACATCTCCGGCCGCAGGGACCTGTACATAACGGTCATCGTGCTGGAGACTGCGGCTGCCAACCTGGGGAGCATGCTGACGCCCCTGGGGAATCCTCAGAATCTGTACCTCTACTCGCTCTGGGGCACCGACCCGTGGAGCTTCATCTCCCTGATGCTGCCCTACACTCTGTTGTCCCTGGCGGCTCTGGGGCTGGCGATCCCGGCGCTTGTAAAAAACACGCCGGTGAGCCTGACCGAGCACGAGAGGTACCGGCGGAGCAGCCGTGACCGGTTCAGGATCGCCATGCACCTGGTGCTCTTCATCGTGGCGCTGTCCGTTGTGGCGGGAGCCATGCCCCATTACGCCGGGCTGATCATAACACTCCTGGCAGTGCTGGTTTTTGACAGGCGGATCCTCACGGACCCGGATTACACGCTGCTTCTGACCTTCGTCTTCCTGTTCATTTTCATCGGAAACATGAAGAGGATACCTGAGCTGTCCGGGTTCCTGTCGGAGCTCATGGCCAGTTACGAGGTACCGGCTGCCATCCTGCTGAGTCAGGTGATCAGCAACGTGCCCGCGGCCATCCTATGCTCCGGCTTCACCGGCGACATACCGGCTCTGGTGATCGGGGTGAACCTGGGCGGCCTGGGGACACTCATCGCCTCCATGGCCAGCCTCATATCCTTCAGGCAGTACAGCCATGTGGCCGAGCCCCGTCCCGGCCGCTACCTGCTGATCTTCACTCTTACCAACCTGATACTGCTGGCTCTGCTCTACAGCCTGTACCTGGTGGCAGGAACGGCTTTCGATCAATAAAAAATGCTGCGGAACCTGCAGCGCACCCTGGCGCCCCGGTTCCGCAGCCCGGATCACATTTTTTTCTTGTCTGACTGAGCCGCCTTCTTCACCCTCTGCTGGATGAAGAAGTTGTCTATGGTGGTCATAGTTTCATTCTTCGGAGAGGACTTAAGCAGATAGCCTTCAGGATGGAGTGCCAGAACCTCCAGCACGCTGTCCCTGTCATTCTTTCCCGTGAGAAACATGACCGGAATGTTCCTGGTGAGATCGTCGGACTTCAGCATTTCCATAACCTGAGGGCCGTTGGTCACTGGCATCTCGTAGTCCATGAGGATCAGATCCGGCGTGGTATTTGCCAGATAGGTGATGGCTCTCATCCCCGAATTAACCAGTACCACCCTGTACTTCTCCTGGAGCCATCCCTTCACCATGTTCAGAAACACTGCATCGTCATCGATTACCAGTATGAGAGGCTTCTGCTCCTCGACGGTGCTCAGATCCACCAGCTGATCCAGTCTGGTTATGAGGTTCTTCACGTTGAGAGGTCTCTCAAAAGTGCCCTCGATCTGGGTGTCCGGAATCACCTCCTGCACCTGATTGCACTCATCCTGGTATCCCACCAGTATGATCTTCTTGTCCTCGTCCAGGCACACATCTCTCAGAAAGACCAGCACATCGTGTATATCGTTCACGTATTCTCCAAGGTAGAGCACAAAGATGTCAGATACGACCTTTGCCATGTTGATGTCAGATATCTTCGGATCTATGCGGCCAACTTCATATCCCGCCTCCTTCAGATTCTTGATGATGGCGTTTACCATGAAGTTTGTGCCTTCACTTATCAATACTATTTTCTTATCCACTGGGTACCTCCCTTCATCATGCTCTCTCGTCAAGTATCCTGTTCACCAGATCCCAGTCAAAGGACCCCAGCGCCTTGCGGATCTCATCTACAGCCTTCTGAGCCTCAGGAGGCAGCAGGTACTCCTCCATGGAATCAAGAACCATCTTCACGCTCTCGTCATCGAACATCACAGACAGTTCCCTGATGGCGTCAAAGGCTTCTTCCATTATCTCATCGTCTACCGGTGATCTGCTATCAGGCTGATCACCGGCGGTTTCAGAAGGATCCTCCCCTTGTCCCAGAGGTGCCAGCATCCTCCGTATCTCGTCGTATTTTTCCAGAAGTACCGGAGTGAGACCCTCTATCCTTTCGAGATCTTCACTGCCTTTCATGCTGGCCGCCTCCAGTTCCGCGGCCATCCCGGACAACTCCCCGTGACCTATGAGTCTCGAGGAACTCTTGAGGGCGTGAACCTTTATATTGTAGTTCTCCCAGTCCCGGTTTCCGAAGGACTCTTCGATGACCCTCCGTGTGTCGTCGATATTTTCAAAGAAAACCCGGATCACCGACATGAAGTTTTCCTCATCGCCGCAGTATCCGATACCCATGTCCACGTCGAGACAGCTCAGTTCCCTGAGCCACCCCGGGATTGGGCTCTCCTCAGCCGCAGCCCCACTTTCCGTAACATGTCCCGTAGCCGGCAGATCTCCGGGATTCATCCTCTGTCGCTTTTCCTCAGGAATGTTGACCCAGAGAACCTCCTCCAGTTCGTCAACATCCACCGGCTTCGACAGATACCCGTCAAATCCCTCCTTCAGGAAGGCCTCCTTTGCCCCGGAGACCGCATTTGCCGTGAGGACTATCACAGGCGTGCCTTCGTTGACACCGCCCCTGGAGACATCCTTTATGCGTCTCATAGCCTCGCTTCCGTCCATGCCGGGCATGCGATGATCCATAAATATCACATCATAAGGCTCATTCTCTGCCTTTCTCACAGCCTCGACTCCGGAATCCGCCAGCTCCACGCAGATCCCGGTCCTCTTCAGCAGATTGCTCATGACCGTGAGATTCATCGGCGTGTCGTCCACAACCAGGATCCTGGCCTCCGGCGCATACAGAACCTCTGACACCGAACGTCTCTCGTTGTTATGCTGTCTGGCCCTGAGGGCAAAATCCCCGATTCCCTCATTATTCGTAACCTTCTGACGGAGCACAAACCAGAAATCGGAACCCCTGCCATATACGCTGCTGACCTCCAGCCTGCTGCCCATCATGCTGAGCAGCTGGGTTGTAATACTCATTCCGAGACCGGTGCCCTCGATGGTCCGGTTCCGCTCCTCCTCTATCCTCTCAAAAGGCCTCGTCAGCCTGATGATATCCGTGTTCTTTATGCCGATTCCCGTATCCTTCACGTGAAATTCCAGGTCGATGCATCCCTCCTCAGCAGCTTTAAAGCTCAAGACGATCTGTATACCGCCTTTTTCAGTGTACTTTACGGCGTTATTAATGATGTTCGTCAGCACCTGACGGATTCTGATCTCATCGCCGAACAACGCATCCGGAGTGGCCGGATCCGCCTGGATCTCCAGCTTCAGTCCCTTCGCCTCAGCCTTCCCCGAAAGCATCACCATCATATCGTTTAATAACGATGATAGACTGTATTCCCCCTCGATGATCTCCATCTTCCCCGCTTCGATCTTTGAGAAGTCCAGGATGTCATTAATGAGACCAAGCAGCTGATTTCCCGCGCTGCGGATGTTTTCCGCATACTCTCTTATATTCGGTGACTCCGTCTCCCGTAGAATCATCTCGTTCATTCCCAGCACCGCGTTTATAGGCGTTCTGATCTCGTGGGACATGTTTGAGAGAAATACTGACTTGGCCTCGTTAGCCGCCTTCTGAATCTCTATCTCATCGCGAAGCTGAAGTTCCTTTTCCTGCTCCCTCAGCCTCACATACTCATCCGTGGAGGTCTTTATGAAATTCAGCATCCTGCTCTGGAGTGTATTTGAGTAATCCCGGGACTGATCATGTCCGGCCAGGGAAGAAAACCTGCGCCCCACGAAGCTCTTTGGCAGAGCATATCCAAGATCCTCCCTGAGACAGAGGCCCACCATGGCAGAGTTAAGAAGCACCACCCTGCCCCTCAGACTCATGATCTCACCAAATGCGGTGGCGGTAGCTGCTTCAGGGAACAGTTCCTTTACAAACTTCTGCTCGTCGTACTGATAGTTCTTCAGGAAATTGCTTCTGCTGTCACACAGGAACATTAGCACCACATCGGCGCCGAAATTATCGATCCTGAGGGCCGCCTCCTCAGAGTCCCTGAAGATCTCGTTCAACATACCTATTGACAGCCTTACGGACTCACCCTCATGTATGTCTCCCGGCACCATGAGGCTCCTGTCATCCTCCAGCCAGAAGACGCCTCTGGCCACCGGATAACCCTCCCTGTCCACTATCAGCGGAAAGGCTCCTATGTTATCTGCAAAGTGCTCATCGGGCTGAACCCCAAGATAGTTGTAGTAGAGCTCCCAGGCCGGTCTTCCGTCTATCTCGGACACCAGGTTGTCTCCGGACATCTTCGTTATGACGTGTTCTCTGCCCATAGGCGTCCAGCTCATGGCCCAGTTCCCGCAGGCCGTCAGCTTCTTTCCCCTGTATATGACAGCAGCAAAACCAGCATCCAGGATATTACCCTCATATGCGATGAAGAAGTCAGGTTTTCCGCCTCTGTTCATGGCTGCACCGGCTCCCGCGCCGGTGTAGACTACGTCTTCACGAACCCTCAGCCCGTCAAAAAAGTCGTTGGGATGTCTGAGAGTCATGGGAGTCATAAAAAGCTGCACAGCCCGCACGTCTTCCGTGGTATCCACAACCTCCGAAAGTTTCTCCGACGCTTCTGCCTCAGTCATCACATTGCAGTCATAAGTTACAATTTCCGCTTCAGTCTCATCATCCTCGAACACTATGGCGGAGATTCCCATTGAACCGTGGCCTTCCTCAGTATTTCCGTTCTCAGAGCCCGTGCTCATCCCTACCACTTTCATCTGAGGAAATTCCTTTTTCAAGACACCCGTGACAAACGCCATTTCCCTCCTGCTGCCGTTGGCGCAGTAAACCTGGAAGATTCCTTTTCTGAGGCCTTTAAGTTCGGACATCAGCCGGATCTTTCCGAGAGCCATCATGAGTTCAGGAAAACGTTTTACAGAAAAAGTGAACTGTTTCATTGAAAACCACCCGCCCCTTTCAGTGCCTTGACGAGTTCGTCGATGAAGACCTCCCCTACGGCTGAAAGTTTGCTATTGCGCTTGACGATATAGCCTATCTCCATGTCTGAATTGGGATTTTCCTCCGTTCCCTCGTAAGGGATGGAAAGGTAGTCGGAGCCGTTCATGTCATCCGAGATCACGCCGGAACAGAGAGTGTACCCGTTGAGACCCTTCATCAGGTTCAGGTTGGTAGCTCTGTCGTTGGTCTTTATAACTCTCGGATACTCGCTGGTGCTCAGGATCTCCTCCGCGTAGTAGAAAGCGTTATTCCCGCCCTGATCGAAGGAAATGCATGGATAGTCCTGGAGCTGTTCAAAAGTAATAGATTTCTCCCCGGCCAGCGGATGCCCCTTCCAGAGGTATACGTAGGCCTGGGTGTGTATGAATCCGTGAAATTCAAGTTCGTGGGACTTCAGTATCTTCTCAATGGCCTTGTGATTGAAGTCGCTCATAAAGAGAATTCCGATCTCACTGCGGAGAGTGCTTACGTCCTCCACCACCTCTGAAGTGCGCGCCTCCAGCATGGAAAACTCGTATTTGCTTGTGTCGAACTGCTTCACGGTCTCCACGAAAGCCTGAGTCACGAAAGAGTAGTGCTGCGCCGTCACTGCGAACTTCTTTCTGCGCTTCTGCCGGCTGCCGTACCTGTCCTGCAGTGCCTCGTACTGGTGTACCACCTCACGGGCATAAGGCAGAAACTCCAGTCCATCCTGAGTCAGAGTCATCCCTCTGCCGCTCCTGATGAATATCTGAATCCCCGCTTCCTTTTCGACTTCACGGATCGCACTCGTCAGCGACGGCTGGGAAATATACAGTGCCTCCGCAGCCTTATTCAGAGATCCCGCCTCCGATACTGCGATAATGTAATTCAACTGCTGTAATGTCATCTTTTCATCCTCCGCCCCTGTGTCCCGGTGGGCATTTTATAGTTTGAATCTATGGCTCTATATTACGAAATAAAAACGAGCCCTTCAACCCTTATTTTACTGGGTTAAAGAGCCCGTCTCACATCGTCGCCGGACTGCGTTTTTCAAAGCTTCCGGAGGGTTCGTATCCTCCCGCCCCCTTCAGCCATTCCCTACCGTGCCTCCAGGCATCATCAGTGACAGGTGTGACCCTCGTGGTGACAGCTGTCGCCGTGATCATGATGGTGATCGTGACATTCAAAGTCCGGATCGGATTCCAGTGTGCCTGCCGCAAATGCCGCAGCCGCATCGTCAGCACTGCCCGCAACTCCGCCAACGAGCTTTATGCCCGCAGCTTCCAGGGCGTTTCTGGCACCCCCGCCGATACCGCCGCACACCAGGACGTCCGCTCCAAGCTGCTGAAGGACCCCTGCCAGTGCTCCGTGGCCCTGTCCATTGGTACTGCAAACCTCACCGTTTACAACCTTGTCACCTTCGATGTCATAAACCTTGAAAAACTCTGTTTTTCCAAAATGCTGAAAGATCCCTTCAGTTGCGGGATCATATGTGACTGCAAGTTTCATTTTTCCGCTCCTTTCGTTTCGAACATATGTCCATAACTCATTTTATCACACAACACCGAAAATACAACTATTATATATTCCCCCGGGCTGTCGATAATACTATTGAAATGTTGTGGTTATAATGGCGGATGACCTGTGGTCCCGCCGGATGTTATCAATATTTATTGGAGGAATGTTAAAGTGCCAAACGAAATTATCAACACAAATGCCGAAGAAGCCATGAAAAAAGCACCTTTTCCGGATTCCGGGAAGAAAGCAGAAAAGATGAACCGGGAAAATAACAAGCTCTATGACCTGAAGGTAAATGACAAATTCAGCGTCGTATTCAAGAACATTCAGAGTAAATTCATTCTGGTTGCGGTTCTCGTTATAGTAATGGCTGTAGCATCCGCTTCAACGGTATTTTTACTCTACGGGACATATTATACCGAGAACACGCTCCAGGGCGAGATCCGTGCAACGACCCAGGCTCTTTCCAAGAACAGCTTCATGCTGCTGAACTCTCCTGACGCGGCGACTCAGCAGGAAAATCAGGAAAAACTGCTGAACAATCTGGACGAACTTGAAACCGACCTCACCTCACTGGAGAGCGTATATACCGGAAATCAGGATATCAGCGCTATTTCAAATGATGTGAAGAAGCTCAAAGAATCCGGAAAGAACTATGCCGATATGGCGACTTCCGGAGCTTCCAGAGAGGAAGTTTTCGAGTTCTACATGGATACCATGTTCAACGACCAGGCCTCCGTTGCATCTGACATGAAGCTCGTAGCAGAAGAAACGAAGGCCGGAGCGAAGCGTATGGTTATCATGGGCATCATAATCAACGTGATAATCTTCCTGCTCACTATGATCGTCACATTCAACGTTCTGAGGATCATCCGCAATTCAAAGAAGGATCTGACTGCCAGCATCCTCACTCCGGTTGAAATGCTGCAGCATGCTTCCAGAGAGATGGCAAAGGGCAATCTGGATCTGAATATCGACTACGATTCCAAGGACGAACTGGGAGATCTGGCAAGGGATATCAAGACCGCTACACGCGGATCCGCAAATATCATCAACGATCTGGACGACACGCTGGCGAGGATCTCCGGCGGAGACTTCACCCGCGGCACCGACCATCCGGAACTCTATCTCGGAGATTACAAGAGCATATGCGTGGCACTGGATGAGATCACCGACACGCTCTCAGATACCATCACCAAAGTCAAGAATTCATCCGACGAAGTATCCCTCGGTGCAGCAAACATGTCCCAGGGCGCTTCCGGTCTGGCACAGGGCACCATCAACCAGGCAGCTGCCATCGAGCAGCTCACCTCCACTGTGGCCACTGTTACGGATCAGACTGATGAGATGGCTTCATCCGCTGAAGACGGCGTGAAGATGGCTGAACAGGCGAGAGTATTCGTGGAACAGGGTTCAGAGCGCATGAACCTGGTAATGGATGCAATGGCCCGCATCACGGAAGCTTCCAACGAGATCGAGCAGGTAACCAACGCAATTCAGGCGATCGCCCGCCAGACACAGCTCCTGTCACTGAACGCTTCCATCGAAGCTGCGAGAGCAGGAGAATTCGGCAAGGGCTTCGCAGTTGTAGCCGAGGAGATCAGTCAGCTGGCAACCCAGAGTTCCGAAGCCGCAAAGAATACCCACGATCTCATCAGCAGAACTCTCCTGGAAGTGGAAAACGGCAACGAGGTCGTTGTTCAGACCAAGGAGGCTCTGGAGAATGTAAACGATACCACAGTGAAGGTGTCCGAGCTCATCAGCAACACCGGCGTTATGGCCTCAAAGCAGGCCACAAGCATGAAGGAGATCAACGAGGGAATCAACATGATCTCCGGCGTTGTACAGAGCAACTCCGCGACAGCCGAGGAGTCCAGCGCTGTTTCCCACAGACTCTCCGAGCAGTCAGATGCACTGAACCTGCTCATTCAGGAATTCAGCGTAAAGTAATAATGCAATAATGATCTGTCATCCCGTCCCGGGAAAGTTGTCCCGGAAACAGTTTCCCCGGCAGCACGGGCAGGCAGACGTTCTTTCCGAGTCCCATACAACCTTTCAAAATCAAACGGCCGGTGGCTGCACTGAGTTGACTCAGTCGCAGCCACCGGCCGTTTTTTCATATCTTTCAGGTACTCGGGGATCATGTCCCCGCACCCATAGTCTTCATCTGCCCGCAGCAGATCCCATTGCTACCTTTTTCTGCGGTCCTTTCCTGTCTGCTGGTAATACAGCCGCTTGTCCTCATACATACCCTGGTCTGCCCTTCTGAACAGTGCGTCTATCGTGTCATCCGGGTAGTCATCGTGACGGGCGGTTCCCACTGCCACAGCAAGCATGACCTGCTCCTGATCCTGATTCCACCGGTCTATTCGCTCCCGGAGTTCCTGCAGAGCCTTTTCCTGCTCCTCCCTGTTCATCCACAGGATACAGGTGAATTCGTCACCGCCCACGCGGAACACCCTGCCCCTTTCGGTAAAGACCTCACTCAGGCACTCTCCTGCGCCCCGTATGAGCAGATCTCCCACCTCATGGCCCAGGACATCGTTTGCCTCTTTAAGGCCGTTCAGATCAAGCGACAGAGCCACCATTTCATCATCCAGCGGATTATCCAGATACTTCTGGATCATCTGGTCATAGCTTCGCCTGTTAAGGAGCCCGGTCATCGGATCTCTTCTGGAGTTTTCGCTGAAAGTAAACATCCTCCTCAGTACGCGATTGATGATCACCGCAGCGATGGCCAGATATACAAATAAAACCAGCAGCGAGTTTTTCACATTATCCTGTACCACTTTGTAATCCTGCAATATGACGATGCGGTATCTCTCATACAGACTCATGTTGCAGTAGACATCCAGACCGTTCACTTCTTCGATGTGAGATATGATCTCATCCTCATTCCCACCCACATAGCGGGCTGTGTGAATACCGAAGTCCTGAAGAGTTTTACCATCCATCTCTTCTATCGTGGATCCCATTATCCTGTCGGATTCAGCGTCAGCGATGACAATGCCCATTCCCTCAAAGGCCGGCATGTTCTTCACCACCTCCGCTATCTCCGTAGTGTACAGATAGTTCAGCAGTCTCACCGGCTGTACACCCACCTGTACCATGTAGGTGCCGTCCGGATTCCACACGATGGCATACATCATGGGTTTTCCTTCAGCGGTGTTTGGAGTGACATCCTGACAGAGAGACAGCGTTCTGTTGGACAGCATAGGCTTAAAATATCCAATCTGGGTGCCGTCCTCAAAATTCAGGCCGTAATACTGCGGGTGAGACCCTCCGACTATAGTTCCCGTATCATCAATTATGTGAACCTCATCCACACCCATGACCTCAGCCATATATGCCATGAAATGGCTGTCTTTAGTCCCTCCGGGGTTATATTTCAGGACTATGCTGATCGCATTGGCACGCTGCAGGTAGTCCTCTTTTAGAGAATTGGCGATATACCGCTCTGAAGTGTCGTTATTATCCAGTATCTTTTCAACCTGTCCGATGAGAACCCTCGCCGTGGTCATTGCCCTGTCTTCGTTGGCACTGACCTGGATAAAGTACTGCAGCCCCATGAGAACCACCATGGCGATCATAGTCAGTATCGCAACCATTCTCCTGTCGTATTTCGTAATCATTCACTATCGCTCCCTAAATAAAACAGTAATTCATTTTATATATCGACAGATGTCAGATTAGTATTATCCATATATCAAAAAAATACAATGAACTTGTTTTTTGCTCCATTCCGGCCGGAACCGTCAGGGTACGGTGAAAATATTTCCGTTTGGTTACAGCCGAAGTCCTTGGTACTACAGCATCATCGTTTATTTGTAATTTACGATATGTTTAAATGGCAAATAGTGTCACTATTCCCCGTGACATATTTCCGTTATAATAAAAGTAACTTCTGAGGCAGGTTGCTGATCTCCAAATGTAAGGGCAACAATTTGTTGAGTAGTTTTGAAAGTTTATATGAAATTTTAGGAGAAAGCCCGATTATTGAAGGAGTTGAAGTACAATGAAAATTGAAGAAAAACTCGCCGAGATGTTTTACGCCCATGCTTCGGAGATGGCCGATGCTCTTCAGGGTTCATGGGAGCTGAGCAGCTCGACGGATACCGCGCAGAAGATGGAATCTGCCATAACCGAACGTCTTCAAAAGTACGTGCCGGAAGCGTCGGCGGCGGAGGTATCCATGTTTCTGGATTCATTCTCACCTGATTATACGAAGCTGGCAGCAGCTCTCCAGGGTGCGGTTTAGAACGAAAAAAGCGAAGTCTTGATCTGAGGGTTTTACCTCGCGAGACTTCGCTTTTATTTTATTTTTTCTCTGTTTTTCCGGCGATCTCTTCCGCGGCGCGGTGATCCATTTCTATTATCTCGTCAGACAGCCGATTTTCCTCCTCCCAGGCGCATATGTCCGGAGAGTCGTCCGCGTTGGGATCCTCCCACACGTCGCCGCCCTTATGACGATAGTCCGGCTGCCGGGGATCCCGCTTTTCCAGTTCATCCCTGAGATCATGGGATTTTCTCTGCTTTTTCCTGATATTCCCCGAATACAGGGCAAATATAATGACTGCCACAAACATGGCTATAAAGAGCTTTAAAGTCATATTATCCGCCTCCTTTCGCCGCTAATGGCGCCGGGTAAACTCGGGATGCAGCTCATAGAAGTGCTGTTTGTCTTCATACATGTACTCGTCCAGCATCTTGAAGAGCTTGTCCAGCGGCATCTTTTCCGGGTCAAAGACGCTCATGCCCATCGAAACGGTGATCTCGTAAGGTTTCTTCGACCGGACGTTGTACTCTGTCAGTTCCTGATTGATCCTGTCCGCCACGTCCTCCAGGACATCCTGTTCCCCTGCTCTGCAGAAGACCATGAATTCATCGCCGGCATACCTCACTGCGATGCCGAAGTCAACGGTCACGATCTGGAGGATACCCGCCACTGTCTGCAGCGCCCTGTCCCCCTCGGAGTGCCCATAAAGGTCGTTTATAGGTTTGAAGTTGTTCAGATCCAGCAGTATGGCCCCGTGCATCTGCATGTAGATTCTCGAATTGTACAGGTAAGTCCTGTTGAGCAGGTCCGTGAGTCCGTCCACGTAGGCGATCTCTCTCTGCAGTGACATGGCCACGCCTGTGATGGCGATGGCCAGCGCCGGCCAGCCCAGAGAAATGCCGTAGGTGAACAGCATCTGCGTGATGTACGCGATCGAAACAGGTATCAGGAACACCCCGATAGGGAAGAATCTCACCTGGTTCTTCACCCTGCTGAATTTGAAATAGTCATACAGCGAATACAGGACAAAGATCGCCACGAATCCCACGAAGACCGCCACCATCGGGGTCCTGGAATACACGTTGTTTTCGTCCAGCGTGAAGTAGAGCGGATAAAACAGATTCACGAGAGTCGTGGCGCTCACCACTCCCGCCAGGCCCAGGATCATCCTGTTCTGCCTCTGCACTTTGTAACTCGATCCATAGAGGTGATACTTCATGAATACGACCCAGTATGCCGCCGAAAAAATGGTACATGTGAACACCACCATATTCGACCATATCACCAGCATTCTGGCGAAGGATCCCGGAACTCCGTCCGCATTGTACGCTATAAAATCGAAGAAGATCCCGATCAGATCCACTATATACATATCCCGCACGGCCTTCAAATCCTCCCGGGTCGTGTTTAGGATACTGTTCCGGCAGCAGAAACCCAGCGTTGCCAGAAGCGTCAATGCCATGATGTCAGCTATGTACACAGCCATCAGGTTGATCGAAGTCCATCCTCCGGTCAGGTTAAATAAATCCATACATTTCCATCCAACAAAATAACGGGAACGGAGCTGTTTCACAGTTCGCATTCCCTTGCCCGCAGTTTCATCCTTGAGTAAATTTAAAAAAATTGCCAATCATTATTACTGAATAATGAGTTTTGTTTACATAAATCTTTTCACCATAGAGATTATATCACATAAGATTTGTTGTGTCTTGTATACTATATCACTTGACAAGTATATTTTCAGATACATAATTCGTCAGCGACAATTACTCGAAAAATACACAAAAAATAAAAGGGGCCTGCACTGAAAATTCAGCGCAGAGCCCCTTTGCATTGTCAACGTGATTATTATACATTATTTTCCGCAAAGCGGTCTATAATTTTTTTCTCGTCCATAGTCAGCACCTATTAATTTACAATATAAGTATCGACAATAGTTTATTAGCATAAATATAATTGTGCCGCTGATAGTTTTTTCGGAAGATTTTTTCAGCTGAAATGTAACCGGGCGGCGCTGCCGGATCATTCCGCGATGCCGATCTTGTTCATCCATTCCCGCATCCCGGCGTCAGCTTTTCCGGGATCGCTCTCCATTACTGCTGCATCCAGATTGAAGGCTTCCATAGTCGTAACTTCTGTTACCGTGGCGATGGTAACCTCTGCGCCCTCCATGGTGCGGCCGTAGTAGCAGTCAAAGGGAAGTACGGTCTTGCCGGTAAAATCGTGGTTCTCGAGGAAGCTGAGGACGATCATGGGCATCTCTTCGTCCCGGACCGGATAGCCGATGTAGATGCGGTCGTAAGACGTCCAGTCCGCCGGTTCTCCCCGATAAGAAGGCCTCGCGTAGGCGGCGCGTTCCTCTGCCGCTGCTGCTGCGAGTTCTTCCTCATTCTGAGGATACGGGTTCTCCGGGATGATCTCGAACAGATCGGAATCCGTGTTTTCCGCCAGCATGCGGGCCATCCGCTCTTCCGGTGTCACGAGGGCTTCCGTATTTCCTGCCGCTGCACCGGAGACCTCATCCGGCTCATTCGGCCCCGGAGCCGCCTGTTCACCGGTTTCATCCTGTTCCCAGTCGAAGTACACGACCAGCGAAGTCTTATTATTCTCTTTTCCGGCGGTTCCGAAGTCCTCTGCTGATGCTGCACCGGCGAAGCCGAGGGCCGCCATGCAGGTTAACAGAGCACAGACCGTCGTTACGGATATCCATTTCTTCATGGTCATGTTCTCCCAAAAAAACAAAATCTTTTCGTGTACAGATTCTAATACAAAACTTTGAAAATGTCTCGTTTTCCTTGAAATAACACTGTATACACGGGAAGAACATTGTATACACGGCCTCGTGGACATTTCCGCGGATGCCATGTTACTGGGCATGATCCGGCCGCTCCCGGCCCAAAACCGCCTTGCCACGACTTTTCACGGCTTTTTGAATTGTTACAGATTGGCGAAAAATGTAGGCATTTGCTGCAGGGTAGGTTATAATTAGGTCATACTTGACGGGCCGTCCGGGTGGACGGAGCCCGGGATCCGCAGATACAGGGCTTTCGTAAGACAACGGGCCCTGAGCCGTGCGGATCAGATCGTTTTGCCGGTCTTCATACCGGTTGTTGAATTGGAGGATTTTATGATTTTTTCAAAGAAAGTACTGCCGGTGCTGCTGGCGCTGGGCATGACATTTTCCTGGGCGCCGGCGTCCTTTGCCCAGGTCACATATTTTCCGGATGTGACTGCGGCCATGACATCTCCGGATTACTGGTCCGCAAAGTCTGCGAATTCCGATGCCGTGCTTCTCACGACTGCACAGATCGAACAGGCCAACCGCAAATACGTCAGCGCCAAAGACACGAACATGAATGACCTGAAGGCGGAAGCTGCCACCTTTGACGGCATAGCCCGCAACGAGGCTGTGGTAAAATCGGCTGAGGCTGACAAGGAGCACTATATGGGCTGGACTTTCAAGGCCGACGGCAGCGAAGCAGATGACGCCTTCTACGACAGCCTGATCGCAAACTGCACAGACCCGAAGGCAACCCGTCAGATGCCGGTACGCTACGGCATCGTCACCGGTTACACGCTCCTCCGCACGTTCCCGTCAGATCAGAGGATCACGGATGACCCTGCGGATACGGACTTCGATTATGAGGGGCTGAGCGCAGTCCGGGTCAATGAGCCACTTTTGATATATACGACCTCTGCTGATGGTAAATACTACATGGCAAAGTCCCAGCTGCTTTCAGGCTGGGTCGATGTGAATGATGTTGCGATCTGCAAAGACAGGAACGAATGGCTGGAGGCCTGGGATATTCCTGCATCTGAAACGTTAGAGGTATACGGTGCAAAGGTTTACACCGAAACCTCTCTCTTTGCTCCGGAGGTATCCCAGAAGATGCTCACCCAGGGCACTGTGCTCCGCAGCGTGGCGGTCACCGATCCGAACACTCTGGTGAACAACCGTGCCGCGTACTACAATCACGTGGCGGTGCTGCCGGTTCGCAATGCCGACGGCAGCTACAGGGCGGCGCAGACTCTTATCAGTCAGAGCAGGAAAGTCAGTGAGGGCTACCTGCCGATGACCCGCAGCAACATCCTTAAGGTTGCTTTCGAGTGCCTGGGCGACAACTACGGCTGGGGCGGGACCCTGGATTCTTCCGACTGTTCCGGCCTGATCTGCAACATCTACAGCTG
Organism: Clostridia bacterium; assembly: GCA_024684465.1. Lineage (GTDB taxonomy): Bacteria > Bacillota > Clostridia > Peptostreptococcales > Anaerovoracaceae > JAIKWW01. Next base: position 26,892 of record JAIKWW010000090.1, read on the forward strand.
CTTCGGTCTGACAGTCCCTCGCAACACTACCTGGCAGCTCAACGCACCTGCAAGGAAGGTTGATCTCAGCAACATGACCGAGTCCCAGAAGAAAGCCGCTTTGGACAAGCTGCCTGCGGGCACGTCTCTCTTCTTCCCGGGCCACACCATGATGTATCTGGGCAAGGAGGGCGGAAAATACTACGTCATCAGCAACACCAGCTCCGTGATGAAGCCTCAGGACGGCAGCTCGCGCCAGAGGATCCGCAGCGTGATGATCAACACTCTGGACGTAAAGCGCGCCAACGGCAAAACATGGCTGGACAACCTGACCAAAGGAGTTGTCCTTTACCAGCCGGTATTATAGTAATATCAATATCGCCGGCCTCCGGCCGCGAGAGCCGGGAGCCTGCTCCCCGCTTTCCCTTATCCCGGAGCCGGGAGCCTGAAAACAGCAGAAAACCCCGGATCGGACCGGAACCGAGCTATAACTCGGATCGGCCCCTCCGGGGTACTTTTTTCTGTATTTTACGTGAGTGCCGGGCTTCCGGTCGGCTCAGTTTTCCGCGGTCTTCAGGAACACGCATTCCACGCTTCCATCCCCGGTCTCTTCAACCGAAAACTCCACGGAATCGCCCTGTCTGAAGCCCGCGGCCTCCGCCGGTTCACCGAGCACCGTGCCCGTGACGATCTCACCGTTCATGCGCTCACAACGTACCGGGCACGTTTCCCTGTCTCCGCCGGCAGACCCGTATCTCATCCGCACCACATCCGGGTGCGCCTCTGTGCGGGCCGGATCCAGCTTCTTGTTCAGTCTGACCAGTTTGGCCAGCGCACCCGCCCGGCCCGCCAGCTTTACCTGCATCTCGATGTGCTGTGTGAGATGCATATACCTGGAAAAATCCACTTCTTCCTTTGCCATCGGTTCACACTCACAGCCTGCAACATCCTCGTATGTCAGAGTCATGTCTGCTGCGGTGTTTGCATCCAGGAAGAGCAGTACAGTACCGGACTTCTGAACTCCGCAGAGGACCTGGAACATGAGTCCCTTCAGGTGATCCACATACCCGCAGACCAGCACGCCCTCCGCCAGTTCGCCACCGGGGAGCCTGTTCCTGAGCTCATCGAACCCGGTTATCCCCTGGCCGGAAATATAAAACAGCCTGTTCTCCAACTGTCTGAATGTATACTCTCTTATCTTCAAGATCTCATTCTCCCTTCTCAGTCCTCACCGTCAGTCTCACCGCCGGCATTTCACATCGTTATTTAACGATTCGTCAGTGTTTTCAACTGTTTCAGCTTCGTCGTCAGTCCTCACCGTCAGTCTCACCGGCATCGCCGGCACCGGACGCATCGTCATTTAGCGATTCGTCAGTGTTTTCAACCGTTTCAACCTCGTTGTCGGTCGCCTCACCGGAACCGACAGTTTCCTCGCCGTCAGTCACCTCACTGTCAGTCTCCTCACCCGCACTCTCAGCGCCGCCGGCTTCGACCTTCTGCAGCATGGCCGCTGCCGCCTCTCTGGCTTCCCGTTCAGCCCTCAGCCTCTCAGCCTCAGCCCTGAACTTTCTGAGCATGATCACCGCCACCAGGCCGCTTCCCAGGCCGATCAGGAAAAATATCCCGGTTAAGCCATTTTTGCTGTCATGGTTCAGTATCGCATTTCCGCAGCTGATGACAAAGCACACCACCGCAGTAAAATAAAAAATGAGAATGAGCTTGAATCTCTTCTTAAGTTCCATTACAACCCCCGTACCTTCTCCTGTTATAACATCTGCATTCTAGTATAACAGAATTGTCCACGATTTCCACAGCTCCCGCAGCATCCGGAAAAATAAACATACAAGTCACTCACCGTTCACCGGGCCGGCGCAGGTCATCCCAGAGCCAAACCCGGGCCGGCGCGAGTCCCCCCAAGTCCACCACAGGCCCGGCGCAGGTCACCACAAAAATACGCCCCCGCAGAATGCCGCCGGGAAACTCAACATTTTCCCCGTGGGCGCAGCTCTGCAGGAGCGCTATTTGTACTTTTATCGCTGCAAGTCCGCCTGAGTATCACTTTCTTCAGGCGCTGCGATCAGCCGGAGGCCGGATTCATTTCCGCGTCGGTCTCTGTCAGCAGGAGGCCGGATTCATTTCCGCGCCGGTCTCTGTCGGCCGGAGGCCGGATCCATTGCAACCGCCCTTTTCCGGCAGCGGGAACCCGATCCTTTTATCTGCCGGTCTCTGTCAGCCGGAGGCTCATCTCATTTCTCAGCAAGCATAATCGCTGGAGATTCCCAGAGTGACAGTCTTGACAGCGTCGCCGTCCATTTCCAGATGTGCCACATACCAGTCAGTTCCCTTGTCGCATACGTAAGCTGTCTTTGTGAATGTGTTCTCACTGTAATCAGCACCCTCAGCAGCAACGAAGCCCTCAGCCTTCAGGTTCTTTACGGCACTTTCCAGAGTCTGTCCCGGAACCACGCCGCAAACAGTGATGGCAGGATCAGCCTCAACATACTTCAGCGTACCCAGATCAAGAGTATCGTACTCGATCACTGTCTTGCCGTCTGCGTTTGTGCCGACCATGGTATATTCATCAGCATCCTTGAAAGTGACAACATCAGCTGCCGGAGCTGTGAAGCTCAGCTGTCTGTCGCTGTAGGTTCTGGTGTTGTAGAGGGAATCCAGGTAAGCGTAGATGCTGTCCATGTAAACTCCGCCCAGATCTGTTACCTTCGGCAGTTCCTCAGCGCCCAGTTCAGCTACGGCGTCAACTCTGGAACCTCTGTCAGCCAGACGTTCGATGATCGTAGTAGCCTGAGCTCTCGTTGCATTGCCTGCAGGCTCAAATGTAGTTTCAGTCATGCCTGTTACGAAGCCCCTGAGGTAAGCGTCGATGAACAGATCCTTGTATTCACCTGCGGAAGCACCATACGCATTTCCGATTGTGTCATAATCAGTGATCTTGCCCTTTACCAGCTCTGTCAGAGTAGTGTTGTTGATGCTCTCTTCCTGGAACACCTTGCGCGCAGTCAGCTCGCAGATGCCGGCCATATTTTCTCTGGTAATATTCTTTTCAGCGTCAGCCATGGTGATGCCCGGCGGGAGGATTCCCAGAGCCGTAGCCTTTTCCATGTAAGGCTTGTACCACTTTTCGCCCTCGGCAGCTGTCAGTGTCTGGCTGCTGTCTGCGATGGTCACTGCCAGCTTTGTGAATTCAGCAACCGTGATCAGACCGTCCGGACGGAAAGTCCCGTCAGGATAGCCATTTACGACACCGTGAGTTACCATTCTCTCCACAACATCGTGATACCACGCACCCTCCTGTACATCGCTGAACTGGGCAGCGTAGGATGCAACTGACATGCTCATCACCATCATTGCGGAAAGAGCCGCTGAAAGTAATTTTTTCTTCATTACCCTTCTCCTTTGTAGAACTATTAATACAACAATATACATAACCGGCAGCAGATACCGCCGCCGGACAATGCCGTTACAAGATCGCGGAATCCCTCAGATTCCGATGGACAGACGCTTGCTGTTTCTGTCGTACCGGTAGATGTGATCGCTCAGGATCTTTCGCCCCCGGAGAACCCGGTTGTTCTTCAGCAGCGCGTCCCTCAGCGTCCCCGCCGACACGTCCCGTGCCGCAAACCCCAGCATCCGGTCACGATTAACCGGCATCACCAG
>JAIKWW010000095.1 GCA_024684465.1 Clostridia bacterium
TGGCTTATGAGGGGATTACATGGGATGATGTCATGAGTGAACTCCAGCGCAAACAGCTGACTTCCGGAGATTTTGACGACAGTGATCAGGAGAAGTAAAAATCGGGGTGTATATCGAGAAGATTAACACTAATTGTTTTTATAGGGATAATTAAACAGGAGAAATAACAATGATGACAGGTGCACAGGCTCTGGCTAAAGGCCTTGAAGAGCATAATGTAGATATTATCTTTGGATATCCGGGTGCCACGATAGCGCCTTTTTATAACGAACTTGCAAAGAACAGGGACAAGATTACGCATATTCTGGTCAGAGAGGAGCAGAATGCGGCTCATATGGCCTCAGGGTATGCGAGAGTTTCCGGCGAAGTGGGAGTATGCGTCGTGACATCAGGTCCGGGAGCAACTAATCTCATCACAGGGATAGCCACCGCATATATGGACAGTATTCCTATCGTGGCTATCACAGGTCAGGTTCCGAAGGACCAGCTGGGAAGAGATGTATTCCAGGAAATAGATATCACGGGAGCATGTGCGCCTTTCATCAAACACAGTTATCTCGTTAAAGAAGCATCTGACATTCCGAGAATAATGAGAGAGGCTTTTTATATTGCTTCCACCGGAAGACCTGGGCCGGTTCTCATCGACGTTCCGAGTGATGTTCAGAATCAGACTTTCAAATATACTGATCCGGGCAGAGTTAATATCAGAGGCTACAAGCCTACTACACAGGGAAATCCGAAGCAGATCTCCAAGGTGGCAAAGCAGATCTGTGCTGCGAAGAGACCTCTCATCTGTGCCGGGGGCGGAGTTTTCGGTGCGAATGCGGCTGCAGAGCTCAGAAAGCTCAGCAGAAAGGGCAACATTCCTGTCGTTACGACGATGATGGGCCTGAGCACCCTTCCGACAGATGATCCGCTGAATGTGGGAATGATCGGCATGCACGGTCATAAGCCTGCGAATTACGCGCTGAATCATGCGGATGTTCTCATAATCGTAGGTGCGAGAGTTGGAGACAGAGCAGTCCAGGCTCCCGGAAAAGTGGAGGAAACCACTGTCACTATCCATATTGATATCGATCCGGCAGAAATCGGCAAGAATATGAGCGCAACGATCCCTCTTGTAGGCGATGTCCGTCACATTCTGAAGAAACTGGTGGATGAGGAGATCAATCCCGACAGCGAGTACTGGGTAAGCGAACTCAGACAGATGGTGAGGGAAGACCGTGCAAAGGAAATCCCTCCAAGAGAAGGAACTATCGGCCCTAAGGGTTTCATGAGGAAGCTGGGGGCACAGCTTGATGAAGATGCTTATGTTGTAGCTGACGTAGGGCAGAATCAGATATGGGCAGGCAAGTATATCAGTGTCAGGAAAGGCAGATTTCTCACCTCCGGTGGTCTCGGAACGATGGGTTATTCGCTCCCTGCAGCAATCGGCGTAAAATTTGCATATCCTGATAAGCAGACCATATGCGTTTGCGGTGACGGCAGTTTCCAGATGAGCATGAACGAGCTCTCCACAATGGTGGAAAACGGAAAGGATATCAAGATCGTTCTCTTTAATAATAACAAGCTCGGCATGGTAAACGAACTTCAGAAAAAAGGATACAGCGAAGGACCTTTTGGAGTTCAGATGCCCGGGATACCTGACTTCTGCAAACTGGCTGATGCATTTGGGATCAAGAGCCGCAGGATCAGCGACGAGAGCGAAATTGACGATGCAATAAAGGAAATGCTGAGTACAGAAGGTGGTTTCATACTGGAGTGTGTAATCGATCCGGATGAAAGTACCATGGCACAGTAGGAGGTTGACGATAATGAAACAGCTCATTTCTGTACTGGTAGAGAACCAGTCGGGTGTACTTAGTAAGATCAGCGGACTCTTTGCCCGCAGAGGATTCAACATCGACAGCCTCGCGGTTGGCGTTACGGAAGACAAGACCGTATCCAGGATCACGATGCTCGCAGACAGCGGAAATTCCGTGGCGGAACAGATGGAAAAGCAGCTTAATAAGCTGGTGCCGGTTATAAAGGTCAGAACCTTTGAGGAAAATGAAGTTGTGAGCAAGGAACTGGCTCTCATCAAGGTCAGCGCCACAAACAAGAATCGCGGAGAAATCCGGGATATCGTAGATATGATGCATACCAGGATCATAGATATGTCCACATCTACGGTTACCATCGAGATTTGCGACTCGCCGGAAAAAATAGATATCCTTCAGGATATGATGAGACCTTTCGGCATCAAAGAGGTAGCGAGAACGGGAGTGGTATCACTTCAGAAGGGCAGCCTCAATATTTAGGAATGTTTTTACGGGAACTATAAATCAATAGATATGAGGTTTGAGGCCGGCGCGTCAAAATCGCGCCGGTTCCTTTTTTTATAAATTGTTTGTTGACTTTCGCAGGTAAGGGGGGTATATTATCAATAGGTTAGCACTCGGCATGAGTGAGTGCTAACAGTAAAGCGGCAGGTGATAGAAATGAAAGATGATCTCAGTGAAAGAAAATTAAAAATACTGCAAGCAGTTCTGGGTGACTTTATCAGTTCAGCAGAACCGGTTGGTTCACGGACCATCTCGAAGAAATATGATATGGGCGTAAGTGCAGCCACGATCAGAAATGAGATGTCAGACCTTGAAGATATGGGCTATCTTACGCACCTTCATACGTCAGCAGGCAGAATACCTTCGGAGAAGGCTTACAGATTCTATGTGGATTCCCTCATGGGAAAGCACGATCTGTCACAAGAGGACAGAGCAGCGATCGACAAGATGATGACTGCAGGTTATACCGAACTTGACAGAACGTTGAAGCATGCTTCCGAGCTGCTTTCGCATCTGACTAATCTGGCATCGTTTGCGATGACTCCCGATGAGGACAAGAACACACTCAAGTACGTTAATCTGCTTCCTGTGGACGAGCGCACAGTGGTGCTGATGATCGTTGCAGAGAGCGGAAAGATTACCAATACCGCCCTCAGACTCAGAACAGAATATGATCCAGAGTCGCTGCAGTTGATGTCAAAGGTTCTCACACATAACTATAAAGGAAGAACCTTATCCAGCATCGTTACGATGAATATCATAGATGATATTCAGAAGGATGCAGCTGCTCTTTCCGGTATGGCAAAGGATATTATACCTTCTTTTATGTCAACTCTGGAAAGTATGCTGAACATAGATCTGTATGTTAACGGTCTGGAGAATGTATTCTCCATTCCCGAATACAACAGAGATATGGAGAAGGCAAAATCATTCATCGATGTACTCAGCAGCAAGGATAAGCTCACGAAGGTGCTGATGGAGCGGGATGAAGGCATTAATATCACTATCGGCAATGAAAATGATGATCAGAATCTGAAGGATTGCAGCCTTATAACGGCCACGTATTCCGTCAACGGAAAGTGTGTCGGAAAGCTGGGTGTAATAGGTCCTACGAGGATGCGATACAGCGAGATTACATCAATTATCGAATATCTTACGAATAATCTGAATATAGCATTCAGACTGACTGAAGGAGATCAGAAAGATGGCGGAGAGCAAGAAGAAAACAACTCAGAAGGATAACCTGAATGAGGAGTCTGCTGAAAAGGAAATGCAGACCGGAGGTGAAGAGGCTGAGGAAAATTTAGAGACCGGTGCCGATGCAGAGGCGGCAGAGAACTCTGCTGATGAAGCTGAAGCTGAAGCATCTGAAACTCCGGAATCTCCGGAAGAAGAAAAGGAAGAGGAAAGTGTAAGATATGCGAGACTCTTCGCGGAGTTCCAGAATTTCAAGCGCAGAACACAGCAGGAAAAGAATGATATATACCAGTATGCAAATGAAAAGATTGCCACAGATCTTATAGATGTAATGGACAATTTTGAAAGGGCAATGGTCAACAGCGAATCCGTTGAAGACAAGAAGTTTGCAGAGGGCGTAGAGCTGATCTACAAGCAGCTCAAGGGCGTTCTCGAGAAACATAACATCATCGAGATAGAATCCGATGGCGCAAAATTCGATCCGAACTTCCACAATGCGATCATGGCTGAGGAAAATCCGGATTTTGAGAGCGGCATGGTAATTCAGACACTTCAGAAGGGATATACTCTCAACGGCAAGTGCATAAGACCGGCAATGGTAAAGGTTTCACAGTAAATTTGCCATTCCTTCACAGAGACAGCAAGCAAAATTGCTTAAATATATTTATATTACAGAAAACACCAATGCATTATAACGATGCGTTTTATGGAAGAGAATAACAACTCAGGAGGTATAAAAATGGGAAAAGTAATAGGTATTGATTTAGGTACTACAAACTCATGTGTATCAGTTCTGGAAGGCGGCGAACCTACAGTTATCGCAAATGCTGAAGGAAACAGGACAACTCCTTCCATCGTAGCATTCACAAAAGACGGTGAGAGACTTGTCGGCGAAACTGCAAAGAGACAGGCAATCACAAATCCTGACAGAACAATCGCATCCATCAAGAGACATATGGGTGAAGATTATAAGGTAAATATCGACGGTAAGGATTATACTCCGCAGGATATATCTGCAATGATCCTCACCAAGCTCAAGAATGATGCTGAGTCTTATCTGGGCAGCAAGGTAACTGAAGCAGTTATCACAGTACCTGCATACTTCACAGACAGCCAGAAGCAGGCTACAAAGGATGCCGGCAAGATCGCAGGACTCGATGTTAATCGTATCATCAACGAGCCTACTGCTGCTTCACTTGCTTACGGACTTGACAAAGATGAAAAGCAGCACAAGATTCTCGTATACGACCTGGGCGGCGGTACTTTCGATGTATCTGTTCTGGAACTGGGTGACGGCGTATTTGAAGTACTCGCAACAAATGGTGACACTCATCTGGGTGGTGACGACTTCGATGAAGCTGTTATGAATCACATCGCAGAGACATTCAAGAGTGAGCACGGCATTGATCTGAGAACAGACAAGATGGCTCTTCAGAGATTAAAGGAAGCTGCTGAAAAGGCAAAGAAGGAACTGTCTTCTTCTCAGACAGCAAATATCAACCTGCCGTTCATCACTGTAAATGCTGACGGTCCGCTCCATCTGGACATGAACCTCACAAGAGCCAAGTTCGACCAGCTGACAGCTGATCTGGTTAACAGAACCATTGAGCCAATGAACAAGGCAATGGCAGATGCAGGCGTTACTATGAACGACATCGAGAAGGTAATCCTGGTAGGTGGTTCAACTCGTATCCCTGCAGTTCAGGAAGCTGTAAAGAAAGTTACAGGCAAGGATCCGTTCAAGGGTATCAATCCTGATGAATGCGTTGCAGTTGGTGCATCTATCCAGGCAGGCGTACTCACAGGTGAAGTTAATGACGTCCTTCTGCTGGACGTTACACCACTGTCACTTTCAATCGAGACTCTCGGCGGAGTAGCAACCAAGCTCATCGAAAGAAATACGACAATCCCTACAAAGAAGAGCCAGATCTTCTCAACTGCTGCAGATAATCAGACAGCTGTAGATGTTCACGTAATGCAGGGTGAAAGAGAGATGGCTGCAGATAACATCACGCTTGGACAGTTCCAGCTGACAGGAATCGCACCTGCTCCACGTGGAGTACCACAGATCGAGGTAACATTCGACATCGATGCCAACGGTATCGTAAACGTAAGCGCCAAGGATCTTGGAACAGGAAAAGAGCAGGCTATCACGATTACTTCTTCGACTAACCTGACTGAGGATGAGATCAATCAGAAGGTAAAGGAAGCTGAGCAGTATGCTGCAGAGGACAAGAAGAAGAAGGAGAGCATCGAAGAGCGCAACAAGGCTGAGACTCTGGTATATGAGACAGAGAAGACGCTGAAGGAGATCGACGGCAAGATCAGCCCGGAAGAGAAGCAGGGTATCGAAGATGCGAAGGAAGACCTGAAGAAGGCTCTTGAAGCAAACAATCCGGACGACATCAAAGCCAAGACTGATGCTCTTACAGAGAAGTTCAACGCTGTCGCATCCAAGATCTACTCCCAGGCACAGGCTCAGGGACAGCCGGGACCTGACATGGGAGCACAGCCTGGACCTGATATGGGCGGAGCTCAGGCAGGACCACAGAGCGGCTCACAGGATGATAATGTTGTGGACGCTGACTATAAAGTAGTCGACGACGACAAATAAGCTTTGCTTCGATTGTAACGGCTTCGCTGTAAGGAAGCGAAGCGAACGTTGCGGGATCGCAGACAGGCAGCGGTCTCTGAAGCAGAAAGGCATTTCGCAGATAAACGGTGCATCGGGGTCAATTGGACCTCGATGCATCTTGTGGATAAAAAGGTGACATATAATGGCAGACAAAAGGGATTATTACGAGGTGCTCGGTATCCAGAAAGGTGCCAGCGAGGATGAGATAAAGAAGGCTTTCAGAAAGATGGCCCTCAAGTATCATCCGGACAGGAACCAGGGCGATAAAGAGGCCGAGGAAAAGTTCAAAGAAGTCAATGAGGCTTACAGCGTGCTTTCTGATCCTGAGCTCAAGAAAAAGTACGATATGTTCGGATTCGCTGGAGTCGATCCGAGTGCACAGGCAGGCGCAGGACAGGGCGGATACAGCACCTGGACGACCGGTGGTTTTGATGGAGTGGATCTGGGCGACATATTCGGAGACTTCTTCGGAGGCGGATTCGGAGGTGGAGCGACCAGAAGGAGAAATGCCCCGTCGAAGGGCCGTGACATCCAGCACAGCCTGAAGATCACGTTTGAAGAGGCTGCGTTCGGGACTACGAAGACGATCAACGTCCGTAAATATGTGAAGTGTGAGAAATGCCAGGGAAGCGGAGCGGCGCCGGGCACTCAGAAGCGCACATGCCCGAAGTGCGGGGGCACCGGACAGGTGCAGACTGTAAGAAACACATTGTTCGGCCAGATGCAGACGGCAACTACATGTCCTGACTGTAACGGAACAGGATCTGTGATCGATACACCTTGTCCTGACTGCCACGGAACCGGACAGGTGATGAAGAACATCAAGATCGAGGTCAAGATCCCTGCCGGAGTAGATGATGGAAGCGTGCTTCCTATCAGAGGACAGGGTGAGCCGGGCAAAAACGGCGGGCCGAACGGAGACCTGTTCGTAGTGCTTGCGGTCGCAGAGCATAAGCTGTTCGACAGAGAAGGAAACGACCTGTATCTCGACATACCTATTTCATTCACACAGGCCGCGCTCGGAGACGAGATCACGGTTCCGACGCTTGAAGGAAAGGTGTCATACAAAGTCCCTGCGGGGACACAGCCTGGGACAGTCTTCAGACTGAGAGGCAAAGGTGTGGTAGATGTTCACACCGGCAGAATGGGTGATCTTTACGTAAAGGTCACACTTGAGGTGCCGACCAAGCTCAATTCTGAACAGAAGAAGCTGATCAAAGAGATGGGTGAAAAGGTCGGGACAGATTGCTACAAGAAGAAATCAAGCTGGGCTGACAAGCTTAGGGACTTTTTCTCATAGAATATAGAATATGAAATCACGAAGGATGTGCCTGCCGCACATCCTTTTTTCTTATCTGGAGTGTTCATACAGACAGAAAAGCGGAGGCCGGCTGACCGGATGCTCCGCTTTTCTGTTTTGGGATTTTATATTGGTGTCAGATTTCGTTGTTGTGCAGCGACGCAGTATCGCTATTTAGTCTTGATCTTGACCACCTTGCTCTTCTTGCCGTAGTATGTCTCGCCATCTATCTTGATGTACGGTCTTACAGCAACATAGTATTTCTTCTTGCGCTCGAGA
>JAIKWW010000126.1 GCA_024684465.1 Clostridia bacterium
GATACTACTGCTTTGCAAAGTTGATGATAACGCCGGCATAGTCCAGTACAAGAATATCCGGATTATCCTCATTGATGCTGAAGTTAAAATCATCAAGACCGTCAACGGTGATCGACTTTCCATCCTGAGTCTCGTCCCAGCTTCCGGACTCGCTCTGGCCTTCCACTGTCACTGTGCAGGTTCCGTCCTTTCCCAGATCGATGATGAAACCATCTTCGTAGATCTCATCTGCACTCAGCTCGAGTCCGCTTGCAACTGCAGTTGAAGCAACCCACTTGCCGCAGAATTTGCTGTTTGACATGTCCTTTCCTCCGCATGCCGCGAAGGCCATCATCGTCATGACAACACACAGGCCCAGAGCCACCAGCTTCTTTGCTTTTTTCATAAAACACCTCCAAAAAAACAACAACAACAAAATTTATATCCCCGGCACCACAATGCCGGATCTGACAGCGTAAACAGCAAGAGCTGTCCGGGATGTGAACCCGGTTTTCGACAGAAGATTATTGACGTGATATCTGACCGTACTGAGTCCGATACTCAGAGTTTCGGCAATTTCCTTGTCTGTCAGTCCCTCCGCCAGGAGCCGCAACACGTCCAGTTCCCTCTCTGTCATCTCATTGCTTTTGATCTCTCCCATTCCCACTACCGGGGCACCGTCAGGATAGATGTGCTCTCCGGCCATCGTCCTGTCCATGACTTCCAGCATCGGAGCATCCTGAACCTCCTTATACCAGAAAGAATCCGCCCCTGCATCCCTGGCTTTGTCCAGAAACATCGCATCCGGCATGGATGTGACGATTATAACCTTCACATCGGGATAGGACTCCTTTATTCTCTTAGTGGCACTGATCCCGCAGGAACCGTCCGCCATTACCACATCCATGAGAATGAGATCTATATGTGTTTTGGCGCAGTACGCGTCAGCCACCTTTGCACTCTGTATTGCCGCAACAAGTTCGTATCTGTCCGAGGATTCAACTATGCTCTCAAAGAGCTGCCTCGGCAGTACCTGATCATCCACGATAAGCACTTTATATGCCATAAATCAATTCTCCCTTCGGCAGTGACAATACCACCGCAAACTCAGGCACAGACAAAACAGTCATTTTTCCGCCGGACTTTTCGGTGAGAGTTCTGAGTGAGGCCAGGCCACCCCTTTCAACGATCTCCTCTTCCGGCTGAATACCGTTATTTTTGAGTGTGACCTCCACCTCATCGCCGGACTCACTGACGTAAACGCTGATCCTGTCACCCTTTGCATGTCTCAGCGTATTGGTGAGGCACTCGTGAATCGCAGTTGCAACTATGTGCTTCATCGGTTCTTCCTGAGGCAGTTCCCCTTCAACCTCTATGGAAACTCCCAGTTCCCCGGCTGTTCCTATCATCAGCGAATACTCGTCGATGACATTTTCCTGCGGAGCATGCTGCAGAAAAGCTATGTTGCGACGTAATCTTTCGATGATATTCTCGCGTTCTTCCACGGTTCCGCCGGTTTTAAGATAATGTTTTATCGCCAGCAGCCCCGAGCCCATTTCGTCATGTATCTTAACCTTGGCATTCAGCACCTCCCTGTCGGAGGTCAGCGCCACTATCTCACTGTTGTACTTTGTAAGTTTCTCGTTCAGTTCCCTGACTTTATCCTGAAATTCCAACAGATCTGTATGCTTCTTGTATTCTTCGGTCATATCCGAAACCGTAAGGAGCCGGATCACATCATTTCCATCTTTAACATATTGAGCTTGCACTGAGTATGCGCAGCCATCGTCAGTGAGAATGAACTGTTTGTCCCCCAGCTCAACTCTGCTGCAGCCGGGCATCAGCGCACCGCAGGCCAGGCATCGCTCAAATCCCACTCCATCGGTGATCACATCTCCCGTGACTTTTCTGCCAAAACGTTCCATCGCACGGTTCACCAGAAGAAGCCTTCCATCCGGTCTGAAACTGCAGACACCTGCAGGCATATTGTCTATAGCTTCTTTGACAGATATAGGCGAAATATGATGGTTCCCCCAGTATATAATATTCATAAATTCGCCGATTTCAGCAGCCATGTAGATTATGCACAGAAAAACCAGCGTAATATACGGAATTTCACTGAAAGTCTCAAGAATCTCAAACTTTCCCGGGCTCATGTCAGTAATCTCGTTATTGTAGAGAAATTCCTCGTATTCCAGAACACATTCCATCATGAGAAAGCTGCAAAGCAAAACCGGGATGGTGAGGACCAGCCGGCCGTATCTCTTTTGTACCGTCGATGCATTTATGAGCTGAATGGCGCCAAACACCAGAAAAATGGAAATAATGCCGATGATAATGCGCTGCGTGCCATCGCACTCCGCAAATATAGTCATGATGCACTCACCTCCCTGTCCATGGTAAGTGAGACCACCACGTCATTCTTTTCCTTCGTGATCTGCACACGGCCGTTCCACTGTTCAGGATTGCCATATGCAGCACACTGATCGTAAGTAAAATCATATGCCTGAAACATCATCCTCATGTTCAGGCTTTCATCCTTCAGCCTGATGAACACTGCCAGACCAGACAGCGTATCCAGGCAGGTCTCCACAATGTATTCGAAAAATTCATATGTCGATGTGACCATGCCCGCCGGCAGATTACCATCGCCATTGAATGAAACTGCCACATCATAGCCGCCAAGCCTGATGTACTCAGCCGACTCGGTAATCGCCGTAGTCAGTTCACGGAAAGGGATCATACCGGAACTCTTGTCATGGACTGCATCTCCCGGGAGATTTATCAGTTCCATGTTGCTCCGCCGTTTTATATATGCGTTCAGAACAGCGACCTTGGTGAGTTTACTGTCAAACTCTTCACCTTCAGCATCCAGAATGCCTTCAATCACATCCAGCTGAGGTTTAACAATGGAAGTTATCCTGTCATAGACATTGTTTCTCATTTCCAGCTCGGACTGTTCCTGTTTAAGGCGATTCTCATTTATCAGATACTCGTTGCGGTGTCTGATCTGATACGTAGTCTCGTCGATCTGACGCCGGATCTTGTGCATTTCACTCAGATCCACTGCCCAGGAAACACTTCCTCCCCGTATGGCATGAGTCATGATCCTGGTATCCTCATCAGCCTTCAGCTGACCCGTAACATTTTTCGACTTATATATCAGATTTCCCTCAGTATCAGAAATAACCGCCGGCAGGTCCGATTCCGCAAAGATCAGATCGTAGCCCACATTGGTGGGGATCATGCCCACCTTGCAGCAGATATCCAGGAATCCAAGTACGACAAAGCCGAACAGTTCTCCTATGTCCCACAATCTTATACCTCTGAACTTCGGTATGAGATCCAGCATATACAGAATGAGGATCAGAATACCGGACAACTCGAAGATCAGCGGATACCATCGTTTAAAACCATCTTTCCGAGAGCTGCACTTCTTAAACAGCACCAGAAATGAAGCCAGCGCCAGCAATACGCACCATGCGAATATCACCCAGTAGAACCACGACCGGATGTAGGAAAAGTACACCAGCTTGCCATAGGGAAAGCTGAATACCATACAGTGAAAGTCATTTGTCAAAGTGACCAGGATCATGATAAATGCAGGTATCAACAGTGCCTTCCACTTCTTTTCAAGAGGTTCCTCCTCAGGTCTGTACAAACTCAGTGCCAGGAAGAATATCAGCAGCGGAATGAGGATCATGGGAATGAAATACCCATACCACGCATATCTCTGCATTACAGGAAAACCCAGAAACAGCATGTACTTTCCTATCTGCAGCATGAAGTACAGAACCATGAGCCTGCTTATCAGGATCATAATCCCCATGATCCGTTTGTCCGTCATGTGTTTAAACAGATAAAATGTATATCCGATGGTAAGTGCACCAAAAAGAAGCTGCGAAGAACAGCGAAGAAAATGAAGATCTGCAAGAAACACGTGAACTGCACCGCAGAGTACGAACACCATTGTAAAAAAAAGGAATGCATGTGAAGAATCAGTGATTTTTTCCATACTCTTCCTTTCCCGAATCATTTCCGTCCATCCTGAAATAACTCCAACGATCCTGTGGCATAATAAAACATATCACAAAACAAACAATCTGTTTTGTCTTACACAATATCATTATACACATAATATATGTGCATTGTCTTCCCAAAAATAAATTATCCGCAGAGTCCTCTTTACTGGGAAGATTCTGCGGAGAATCATCTAGAATTCAACTTCGTCGGAGACGATCCTGCAATATTTGGTTCCGGCCTCATCATAGGTTTCAAATGTTCCCGTTACCGTGATCTCGGAGCCCTCCGGGGGATAGGCCCCATCCGGATACGGGTGGCCGTTCCACAGGAATTCAATACCCTGCTGACAGCAGGCTGTGGCATCTGCGATCACGGTGTAGGTATAAAAATTGCTGTTTGTGTCGTCAGTCATTACAGCAAAGCTGCCTCTCATCCTGACCGTCTTCCCCACATATTCGTCCGGAGACATGACCATGGCGAAAACCTCGCTGTAGACCATGGTGCTGCTCAATTTTGTCAGATCCACGTCTATCCCGTCAGATCCCGCCATATTCTCCGGCATTTTTATCCCGCTTTCACCGTCGGAACTGCCGTCCTGATCTGCCGTTTCTCCGGCGCCCGCCTCCGGGACGGAAACGGACGCGGCATTATTAATATCTTCATTTTTTTCACCGCATCCGGTAAAAGATGCGAACGATAAAACTGCCAGCAGCATTATCATTATTACTTTTTTCATCGACCCGTGCCTCCTGTCAGCCTGCCGGCCAGGCAAAATACGGCAAAGCCTGCGATGTCCACCGCTACTATGGTGGCGCCCACAGGTGTGCCTGCAAGAATGGATGCCAGCATGCCCGTCAGTGCGCAGACTATTGAAAAGATCGCTGAGCATACGGTCACTGCTCTGAAATTCCGGAATACTCTCATAGCTGACAGTGCCGGAAATATCACCAGCGCAGAAATCAGCAGGGAACCCACCAGATTCATTGAGAGAACTATTATCACGGCGATTATGACCGCGATCAGCAGATTATATGCATTGACATTTGTTCCGGCTGCTCTGGCGAAGTTCTCGTCAAAGGTCACGGCAAATATCTTGTTGTAAAACAGCACAAAGATCAGCGTCACCACAGCGGACATCACGACACTGAGCCAGACTTCTCCCTTTGTGAGTGTCAGGATCGAAGTGGATCCAAACAGCGTGCTGCACACGTCCCCGGTCAGATTCGAAGATTTGGAAAATAGATTCATGAGCAGATAACCCACAGCGAGAGCACCCACAGAGATCATCGCAATAGCCGCGTCTCCCTTGATCTTAGTGTTCTGTCCTGTCCGGAGCAGAAGGATCGCGCAGGCAATGGTCACAGGAAATACCAGCACATTGTTGTCCGTCAGGTCCAGCACCGATGCCACAGCCATGGCACCGAAGGCCACGTGGCTGAGGCCGTCTCCTATGAAGGAAAAGCGGCGGAGGACCAGAGTTACGCCCAGAAGAGAGGAGCACAGAGCTATCAGAACACCCACGATCAGCGCATACCTGACGAAGGGATAGCTCAGGTACAGGGTGATATTTTCCATGATGCTATTCATCGCCTTCACCCTCTTCCATTGCCATATAATGCTGTCCCACCGGGCTTTCCATGTATTCCTTACATGTTCCCACGAAATTCCTTTTTCCGATATGGATGATGTGGCTGGCATATCGAAGTGCCATCCTGACGTCATGGGAGATCATGATCACTGTGATCCCGGACTCCCTGTTAAGCTGTTCGATGAGTCCGTACATTTCAGAGGCGGCTTTGGGATCCAGGCCGGCCGTGGGTTCGTCCAGCAGGAGCAGCTTCCCGGTGGCGCAGAGGGCCCTTGCCAGAAGCACTCTCTGCTGCTGTCCCCCCGAAAGATTTCGGTAGCAACGATCCTTCAGATCAGCGATGCCCATCCTCCGCATGTTATCCTCAGCCAGTCGTTTTTCCCGCCGGTTGTAAAAGGGTCTGAGACCGCAGCGGCTCTGGCATCCGGAGAGCACTATCTCCCTTACGGATGCCGGAAAATCACGCTGCACAACCGTCTGCTGGGGAAGATAGCCCGTCCCGGTCTGAAGGAGTCCGTCACCGGTCTCGATACTTCCGCTCACAGGTGGCTGCAGATGAAGCAGAGTCTTTATGAGAGTGGACTTGCCCGCTCCGTTTTCCCCGACGATGCAGATGTAATCTCCTT
>JAIKWW010000133.1 GCA_024684465.1 Clostridia bacterium
TAATATCCGCACTCCACTGCCTTCCGGAGCACCTTGGAAGCGACACTTCCTGCCACGGAGGCACCGGAGCCACCCTCTTCTACCAGGACCACGAAGGCAAGCGGATGCTCGCTGTCGTCCAGGAAGCCGGTGAACCAAGCGTTGTCCTTGCTGTTGCCATCCACCTGAGCCGTGCCGGATTTCGCGCAGATGTTCAGATCCCCGAAATTGGACTGGCCGTAATGGTTTGTAACATTGCTCCTCATCATGGTCTTCAGGGTCTTCGCCGTAGAAGCCTTAATGAGCTTCGATGTCTGATGCTTTATGTAGATGCTGTTTCTCACTCCCTTGCGGAACGCGGTGTAATCTATGATCTGCGGCACTGCTGCCTTGCCCTCGTTTGCGATGGCTCCGCAGAACACCATCAGTGAGCACGGGTTTACCATATCCTTTCCCTGGCCAACCCCTCCCCATGGAAGGTTTG
This sequence comes from Clostridia bacterium, assembly GCA_024684465.1. Classification (GTDB taxonomy): domain Bacteria; phylum Bacillota; class Clostridia; order Peptostreptococcales; family Anaerovoracaceae; genus JAIKWW01. Next base: position 464 of record JAIKWW010000133.1, read on the forward strand.
CATCGAAGTCAAAGCTGGAAGGCTTCGTGCTGATCCCGTTGATGGAGTAACTATCTGTGAGGCCGGCACTTTCAGCGTATTCCTCCATCACCTTCGAACCCAGTTCCGTGGCTATCTGCGCAAAAGTGCAGTTGCAGGACACATTCAGAGCCTGCTCGAGCGTAAGCTGACCGTGTGCTTTTCCACAGGTTACCACATTTCCGTCAAAGTCCTGACTTCCGGTGCATGTAAAGGTCCTGTTCCCGATGTCGCTGAGATTTTCCAGAGCCGCAGTTGCGGTGATCAGCTTGAATGTGGAGCCCGGCGCAAATTTTGCCGAAGTAAACCTGTTTATATACACTCCGTCGTAAGCCGGATCCTCCGGGTCGATGGTCTTGGTGGGATCATACGCGTGACTGCTCACCATGCATACGATCTCACCGGTCTTGTAATTGTAGACGCCCACCGTTCCGTTGTGCCCGTTGAGTGCCTTATAAGCCGTGGCGCAGACATCCGAATCGATGGTGAGATACAGATCCCGGCCTCCCCCGAAAATGGTATTTGTGCCTGTCAGCAGATTATAGCCGGTGAGCTTGGAAGCAAACTGGCTGAGTGCTCCGGTTCCGATGACACCGCCGGGATCGCCCACTGCGTGGAGCGTGGCTTCCCTTACGGTGCGGCTGTCGTTGTATTTCCAGCCATTGTCGTACTCTGCCAGCACTGAGCCCTTTGTATCCAGGACTCTGCCCTCCTTGAGCACTCCGTTTTCGTACAGATGCCTGTTTGAAGGATATGCAGCCCAGTCTCCTCCGATGGTGATGAATCTGTATATGAACAGGAGCATGCCCGCGAATAAAAACAGTGAAAGGAACAGGCACACCCATGTCCTCGATGTTATCTTTTTCATTCGCCGCGCCCCCAGTCATTGTCATCTTCCACAGGTGCCATTTCCTCGAGCCTGCGGATTATATCGTCCGTATCATCTTTTCTCCGGCCGTTCCTCCTGCGTTTTGGAGCCGGTTCCGTAAAATCTGCTCCGGTCTCGTCAAATTTGGCGAGGAAAGCGTCGATCTCATCATCAGACGACCGGTCGATTTCCGGCATGCCGTAGTCTGTGAGCCTGACACCGCCGGAGCCTGCTCCGTCATCTCTTACTTTAGTTCTGACTATCGTACTCTCCAGATCCATGGTCCTTCTTCTGAAGCGGCTCGCCTTTTTCATTACTATCGTATCAGAGGTGGATTCTCCGCTCTTTTCATTTCTTCCCATCATAGCCTGAAGTGGATCCTCCGGCGCATCAGATGCCAGAGCGGTCTTTCTCTTCACTGCAAAGCTGGCATTCTGCCTGGTGTCCGCAGCTTTGACATAAGCCAGCAGACCCCAGGATGCGATCATGCTGGTTCCTCCGCAGGATACAAATGGAAATGTTACACCTGTAAGAGGCAGAATGTCAACAGATCCGAATATGTTCATTATCGACTGGAAAACCAGCAGTGCTGTAGCTGCACAGGCTGCGATCGTATAGTAGGACGACCGTCCGTTTCTCACTACTCTGAATGTGAAAACCGATAAAGTGAGGATTATCGCCACTGTGAGCACAGCGATGATCAGTCCCCATTCTTCACAGATAAGTCCGAATACCAGGTCGGTGTTGGATGCAGCCACATTGTGAAGCCATCCGTTTCCGGCGCCCACTCCCACAAGACCACCGCTGGCGGCCGCGGACATGGTCCGAACCTGCTGATAGCCCGTGGTGCTGGCATATTCCCAGGCATGTCCCCACACCGCAAAACGCGCTGCAATGTACGGTTTAAACCTCAGTATGATAAATATCGCACCCACCGCTGCGCCGCAGATGAGTGAAAGTGTTGCAAAGTCGCCGGATCTGAGGAATGCGATCACCAGGAACACCACGAAGAAGATCGAGGCAGTTCCGAAGTCGCCGGTGATGGCCAGAGCCATCAGGCAGAAACCCGACAGACACATGAATCCAAATACGTTTCGTTTGACGAACAGCCGGTCCAGAGCCGCTGCTCCTGCAAATATGAAGCATATTTTTGCCAGCTCTGAAGGCTGAACCGATATGCCGAAGATCGAGATCCAGTTTTTCTGTCCGAACTGCACCTTTCCGAATACGATATTGATAAGGAAAAGCAGCACGGTTATCCCGGCCATGATATGTCTGGTCCTGACCACTCTGGACAGATCTCTCATGTAATAGCCCAGAACCACGAATACCACCAGACCCATTCCAACGGTGATCACCTGTTTCGGCATCGTCCCCGGAGCGGACACCGCAGTGACCGCCATATTCAGACTGCAGGCGAAGAAAGCCAGTATTTCAGGCTCAAAGCCTATCTGCCCCGCTGCTCTTGTCATCAGCACGTAGATCCACATGAGCCCCATGAGGGCACCGTAGCACATCAGTATGGTATTTGCGTGCTCGCTCCTGGTTATTACCAGCTGAAATGCGGAAAGCAGCTGGAATGCGGAAAGCAGAAGGAATGAACCCCATGGGGGAACCGGCTTTTCAAGCTGCATTCTCTTCTCAGCCTGAACTTCCAGTTCCTGCTTGGTTATGGACTCGAACCTCATTTCCACTCCGCCGATATCCACCAGATCTCCATGGTGAAGCGGCGCCGAATCCGTCACAACTTCGCCGTTTATCTTCGTGCCGTTATTCGCGCTCAGATTAGTCAGTGTCCACTCGCCCTTGTCATTCCTTATTACAGAACAGTGGGTCTTTGACACTGTGGCGAACGCCACGTTTATGTCGCAGTGCCTCGCCCTTCCCACCGTGCACTCCCAGTGGTTTATCGGGAAACGTCCCAGTTCTTCATTATGTAGATAACCCCAGACTTCCTTCGGGTTTTTTACCCTCAGCATTCTTCTGATCACGGACAGAAGAATCGCCAGTGCCAGCAGCGGCATTACAAAACGCAGGATCTGCGTATATGTACCTGCCACAGTTATCTGATTTTCCGAGATCCACTGAAAGAAGTACTTTACAGTATCCAGAAACCGCCCTGCAAACTGGCTGATGATGCTCCCGATCTGAGGAAATATGTCGCTGAATGATGCTTGCATATCTGATACGATCTCACTTTCGTCGCCATGCCCGGCATCCTCTCATGATGTGCCGGACCTGACCTTTCTGTTCCTCTTCTGAATTCTTATCCTATTTTCTCATCAAAGGTACTTCAGGTCTATGTTAAAATTAATAATAAAAGATTAAAGAACCTTAAGCGGCATAAAAAGGTCCGGACAGGATTCTATCATAATAATCGTGCATTTTCAACGAAAACGGAATCACCCGCCCCGAAACCCGAATGGCAGGCTCTCCGGGTTCATCTTGAAATCAGACCGCTTTTGCGATAAATTATACGTTATGATGTTGTTTGACTATTTTAACTAAGTGAGTTTTACATAAGGATATTGATATAATGAATGATAATCTCATTAATAATAACGACCCTGAAATGGAAATAATAAACAGCGAAGAAAGCGAAACGGAAACCACTCCGGCTTTTGCCGGCGACGACCCGGAACCTGCAGAGCCAAAGCCGCCGCTTTACAAGAGGCTCGCCTCACACTTCAATTTCTCACTGAGAAATGAAATCCTTTCCGCAGTGATTCCCGGCATGCTCATCATTCTGCTGATACGCTTCGCGGAACTGTTCCTGAATGACACTGCAGAGGGGCATGCTCCCGGGCTGCTGCTCTACATCACCATGATATTGATTTCTCTGCTGATCTGCCCGGTTCTTCTGATGAAGACGCCGCAGGTTTCCGGCAGGATTTCAAAGATACTGAACATCGGAGCATTCTTTCTGGCACCCGTGGGAACGCTTTGCATGTCGGAAGCTCTGAACGGAGTATTCATATACGATTACAGCCCAGCTGTGTTTGCCGTGAATTATCTTCTCTTCCTGTTCATACAGGCTGTATTTCTGTTTATTACCGCAAATTTCAAGCTGGCTGTCATCATATCGGACATACTGATATTCATCTTCACCACTGCTGCATGGCTCATTCTCGAATTCCGCGGCACGCCGTTGGTTCCGGTGGACATCCTCAGCATAAAAACCGGACTCGGAGTGGCGTCAGGCTATCATTTCAGCTTCAGCTACACATTCATATGCGGGCTGATCCTGTTCATCGGGATAATCGCTGTTATATACAGACTTCCCCGGGCAGAGTTCAAATGGCGCGGACACACACTCATAAGGGTCGCTTCACTGGCTTACATCTTCGTTTTAGCCTTCACCCTCTATGGAACGGACACCGCAGCCAACAACGGCTTCAAGCCCGACTTCTGGAATCAGGTCCGGGGCTACCACAGGACAGGAACCGTACTGAACTTCGTGCTGAACACAAAGTATCTCTTCGTTTCTGAACCTGACGGCTATGACGAGGATGAGATACCGGGCATCGTCAGCGATACCATTGCTGCAGGCAACGGGAAGGGAATCCTCGAAAATTCCATGCTCATGCGCGAAGCCAATCTGGCCGCGGCAGCTGCCGAAGAGACAGCACAGGAAACTGAAGAGGGCGCTCTCATCCCTGCAGATAATGCGGAGTCCGCAAATACCTCTGAAACTCAGGCTCTTCCAAACACATCGGCAGACACTCCGGTAGCAGTCAGCTGTACTTCAACCACAGCACAGCCCAGGGCCTCGGCAAAACTCAAGAGCGGACAGGTCCCTGACGTCATCGTCATCATGAACGAAACACTGGCAGACCTCAGAGTGCTTGGCGGTTTCGAAACAAACCAGGACTACTTCCCGTTCCTGAGAAATCTCACCAACAACACCATAAAGGGAAATCTCTACATGCCGGTTAACGGTGCAGGCACCAGCAACTCTGAATTCGAATTCCTCACAGGCAACTCCATGGCCTTCCTCACCAGCGGAAGCAACGCCTACGAGCTCTACGTGAAGAACAAGCTGCCTTCGATCGCCTGGACACTGGCGGACCGGAATTTCTTCACGGAGGCCCTGCACCCGTATTACAAGGCCAGTTGGAACAGAGATGTAAACTATCCTCTCCTGGGCATTTCCAGATTCACCGCCCTTGAGGACATAGTCGATAACGACGTGCTTCAGAGCTACCGCAACGGTGATACCACATTCTACGATTACGAGGCTGCAGTCACTGCCCAGTACAACGGTCAGAACGTGCTCCTCAGACGTTTTGTGAGCGACTCCTTCGACTACAAGCTTCTGGAACACGATTTCGAAGCCAGAGATACATCCAGACCGTACTTCATGCTGAACGTCACCATGCAGAATCACGGCGGATACGACGTCTCATACTCAAACTTCCAGCAGCAGATCCGCGTGGTGTCAGATGATGAAAAATACTATCCTGCCACAAACCGCTTCCTGTCCCTCATGTACGAATCAGACAAGGCGCTGCAGGAACTGGTGGAATACTTCAGCAAAGTTAAAACGCCGACTATAGTTGTAGTCTTCGGAGATCATCATCCCAGCATCGAGACCGAATTCGTGGAAGAGCTCATGGGAAAGAAGATCTCAGATCTCACGACTGAGGAAAAACAGCGCCGCTACGTGACACCATTCGTCATCTGGGCCAACTACGACATTCCGGAAGGATACGTGGACAAGATGAGTTCCAATTACCTCTCCACGCTGCTGCTCCAGACAGCCGGCATACAGGGAACGAAATACAATGACTATCTGAACGCCATATTCCAGTACCTGCCGGTGATCGACACCACGGGCTATATTTCCGCAGACGATAAGTATTACACCTTCGATGAAAAATCCGAATACGACGATCTTCTCAAGGGTTATAAAAAGGTGCAGTACAACAACATCTTCGACAGTCTGGGCCGCGTGGAGGACATCTTCTACGCCGGTGGTCAGGATGAGAGCACAGAACAGTGATATATCAATAATCCCAGGCCGCAGGCCGTCAAAAGGGGCAGATCACTTCACCATAGTGATCTGCCCCTTTAATCTCTTTTCCCTCTTCCCCGTGAGGGCTATCTTATTTCATTCAAAGACTTTTCAAATCTGTTCAGCGCTTCATCTATCACATCAGCTGTCACATTCAGCGGCGGCAGGAAACGCACAGTCTCATGCCCTGCCCCTGCAAGGAGAAGTCCGTTTTCTATCGCCTTGCTGATCAACGGAGCCTTCTTTCCTTCAGCCATCTGGACGCCTATGAGCAGACCCATACCCCGGATCTCAAGGATCTCATCGTACTTATCCTTCAGGCCATTCAGCTTTTCAAAGAGATACGCGCTCATCTCATTCACATTGTCCAGCACGCCGTTGTTAAAATATTCATCCAGGATAGTGTTGCCGCAGGCGCATGCCAGAGGATTTCCTCCGAATGTACATCCGTGATCTCCCGGAACAAAGAACTCCGCAGCCTTGTCAGATGCCATGGTGGCGCCTATCGGGAATCCGCCGCCCAGGGCCTTTGCTGTGGTCGCCACATCCGGCATGACACCCAGCTGCTGATAGGCGAAAAGCTTTCCGGATCTTCCCATGCCACACTGCACTTCGTCAAATATCAGCAGTGCATCGAACTCATCGCAGAGTTTCCTCAGGCCTTCAAGGAAGTCCTTCTCCGCGGGTACGATGCCGCTCTCACCCTGAACCGGCTCGAGGATCACAGCGCATGTATTTTTATTAATGAGTGCCTTCACAGACTCCAGATTATTGAACTCCGCATCATATATCTCACCGATGAGCGGACGGAAAGGCGCTCTGTACTTTTCCTGACCTGTGACAGAGAGCGCTCCCATAGATCTTCCGTGGAAGGATTCCTTCATGCAGATGATCTGACATTTCTCATCTCCACCCCTGGCTTTTCCGTACCTTCTCGCGATCTTGAGAGCCGTTTCATTTGACTCTGTCCCGCTGTTGCTGAAAAACACCTGATCCAGCCCGCTGTACTCCGCCAGTCTGTCAGCCAGTTCGATCTGTGGCTCTGTCCAGTAAAGATTCGAAACATGGATCAGCTTCTGAGCCTGCTCCGTGATGGTCTTCACCAGGGCCGGTGCACTGTGTCCCAGGCAGTTCACTGCAATGCCGGATACAAAATCTATATATTCCCTGCCTTTCACGTCCACTGCCCAGGAGCCGTGCCCGCTCTCCAGTACCACATCGTAGCGGCTGTAAACAGGCATTACGTGATTGTTCTTAGTATCTTTGCTCATTTTATTACATTCCTTTCAGATTAAATCGGCTCGTCACCGTGAGTTTCTCTATGATTGCATAATTATACATCATAATAAATATTTATGCAACCCACAGTTATTAATCTTACTGTATTATACATTATCGTGTTATAATCAAGTGTGATATGCCGATAATATTATGTGGCGGAATAGATTCACTACTCATGTTTCGGAGAATGGAGAAACGAATCTTATGACAAACACAGAAGACAAGATCATATCCGGAGTGTCCTCATCCCCTGTGGATATTGAAGACACTCTGGTCACTATAGAAGCAGCTTATTTTTATTCCGGAATGTACATCGATTTCGGCGTCTACATTACAGACGGCAGTTCCTACGAACTCCTGTTCAACGACGTGCGCATTGATGACAATATGCTCAACAAACTTGACAGAGCTGAAAGTGAAGGAAAAAGTGTCTGCGTGACAAAGAGCAGTTATCGGAAAATAATAATCGGTGCTGCCGAAAACGCAGAAAAAGAAGGTATTGCCATTGACTGGGAGAGCGTTTACCGTGCGGCTGAGGTTCTTCCCGATCAGTATGCTGACAGTGAGGAAGATGCACCTGAGCCGGAGGCTGTTGAGCTGCCGGAAATTCCGGAGATTCCTCCCGTTGAACCTGCACCTGAAAAAAACAATTACAGAAAACTCGGGTTCGATGACGGCCCGGGGCCCCAGGTATTCACTATGGAATCCCCTGACGAGCTCATGGAATCCATCATGCGCCGCACATCCGGCGGAAATGCTCCTGAGAAGAACACCGCCAGAAATGCTGAGATCAACGCAAAAAAGGTGGCTGACTACGTGATGCTTGCGAAGAACATACGCATCATCTTTACAGATAGTTCCAGAAAATACCGTTTTAACAGAGCTCTTGTGGAAAAGACCGCCGATGAGATCTGCCGGCTGGTGCGCACCTCCAGTGACGGTATTGTTTTTGAAGCGATGCAGGCTCTCAGAGACAAGGAGGAATATCTGGTTACACATACCCAGAACACTGCCTGCTTCAACGCCCTCATAGGAAAATGGAGAGGACTTTCAGGTGACTATCTGGTCACCCTCGCCATGACCGGCATCATTCACGATATCGGGGAACAGCAGATTGCCCAGTCCATCCTCTTTAAGCCTGCCAGGCTCACGCCTCAGGAATTTATTGAAATAAAAAAGCACCCTATACTCTCCTACCGCGTAGCAATAGCTTCGGGCATCACTGATGAGAGCATTCTCATGGCGGTGCGCCATCACCACGAACGTTTTAACGGAACGGGATATCCTGAGGGTCTCTCAGGCGGAAGCATCCCGTTCTACGCGCGGATAACTGCAGTTTCCGATGCATACGACGCAATGGTGACCAAGAAGCCTTATAAAGAGGACTACACTCCACTGGATACGCTTCAGGAGTTTTCAATTATTAGAAACTCTGAACTCGACGGGAGAATCGTAGAACTCCTGCTCACAAATATCACGCGAATGCTCATAGGAAAGCGGGTCCTGCTGTCAGACGGCCGTGAGGGACGTATAGTTTCCCTCAATTCTTCCAATTATGCCGATCCTATGGTATTTGTAAAGGGAGAATATATCAGAACCAACAGATACGTAAAAGTGACGGATGTCTTCCTGTTTGATGAAGACACCGGCAAGCAGCCATTCCGGAGGTAAAGATACGTAATGCCATCTATAATTGATAAGGTGAAAAAGAGAAATACAGCAAAGGGACTTCCGGAAGGAGTCGACGTAGTGCCTATCAATGCATCTTTCTTCCGTGCGGGCATGTACATTGACACTGAAGTTTACCTGAAGGTCAGCAACACTTACGTGCTGTTCTGCAAGAATCTCCTCATGGATGAAACCATGATCCACAAGATGCGTTCCCGCATCAGTCAGTCTGACTACGATGTCTATGTGGCTTCCGACAAAGTGGAAGAGATCATGGAACAGAGCCGGGAATTCGAAGAGATCGAAAAGTGGCAGCAGGCGCTGGGAGAAGACGGCATCACAGCAGAGGAACTTCGTCTCGAAAAAAAGAAGGAAATGGACAACTATACCAGCATTTCCGAAGATACGAAATTCCTGCTGGAGAATATCATGGATTCTGCGGATATACAGTCAGAGCAGTTTGATGCAGTCGTAGAGAACATCTCCGATTCCGTAAATAATTCTGACCTTTCCATCATTCTGGAGTGCATAAACAATATCAGAAAGCGCGAAGACTACCTCTACACCCACAGCACCAATGTTGCCACCATGAACGGGCTCATCGGAAAGTGGCTGGGTATGTCGGCTTTTGATATCGACAGGCTCATAAGGACCGGTCTGGTGCACGACATAGGAAAGCTCAAGATCAGTCCGGCAATAATGAACAAACCTGCCAAGCTCACCACTGAAGAGTACGAAGAGGTCAAGAAACATTCCGAGTACTCATATCAGATTCTCGTGGATTCCGGAATGACGGACCAGCAGATTCTGAGCGGTGTCCTCTTCCATCACGAAAGGAACAACGGCACCGGTTATCCGGAAGGACTCAAAGGTCAGCAGATTCCGCTGTTCGCAAAGATAACCGCAGTATCCGATGTCTACGATGCCATGGTTTCCAAGCGGCCTTACAAGGAGTCCCACTCCCCTCTTGAAATTCTGGCAGAGTTTTCAAGAAGCCGGTATTCGGATCTGGATATGCACATAATAGAGGCATTTCTGGAAAATATCCCTAAGCATTTCATGGGCAAGCGCGGTCTTCTGTCTGACGGACGGGTATGCAGGATAACCTACATGAATCCAAATGACTTCGAATTCCCGATCGTTCTCGTGGACGACAAGCTCATGAAGACCAACAAGTTCCTGCGCTGCGTTGCAGTGAACAGCTTCTCACTGGATGACATCATCTGATCCCTGAGGATAAGCACTTCCCTGCCCCGCAGATTCATCTCTCTGCAGAGAAAACAGTTCGACAATTTTACACCGCAGGCGGAACACCGTTCCACCTGCTTTTTTTGTTTGATGCAGAAATTCCGTTTGTGCTGAAATTTCACGATCTTTTCCCTTTTTCATCCGCCCGCGGCGCAAATTATTCATTTAATTTATTAGTCGCAAGTGTCGATATATTGATATAAGTTGAGGATTTTGTGTTTTGAAACGAGGGAACAAATGAAATTCAAAAAAATCAGTACAAGGATGCTCTGTCTCATCCTGCCGGTCATCATCGTGGCAATGATCGTTCTTACACTTGTAAGCAGTATCTCCTCCAAATCGATAATTGAGAGTCAGATGCAGGATCGTATGACTGCGGAGCTGAATGCTCAGAACAATCTCATCAGGAAAGAACTTCAGAACGTATCCGATGCGGCTGAGGGATTTTCGATCAATGTGGGGACAACTTACAGATCCACAGCGGATATAAACAGATACATAGACGTGATGCAGTCTAATGTAAAAGAAAACGATACCATTCTGGGAATGGGCCTGTGGTTTGAAAAATACGCCTTCAACGGTCAGGAAATGGTCGGTCCTTATGTATCCAAGGACGGTGATAATATCTTCACCACCTGGGAATACAGTACAAAGGAATACGATTACTGGAATCAGGAATACTACACCAATGCCAAGAGCAAGACAGATATGACGGCATCATTTACAAACCCGTATTATGACGAGTCCAGTGGTGAAACCATGTCCTCCTGCTCAGTCCCTATGTTTGATTCATCCACAGGCAGTTTCATCGGTTGCGTTACAGCACCTGTAAAGTTAAGCACTGCTCAGGACATTGTTGCGTCGATCCAGATCGGAAAAGCCGGAAACGCCTTCATGGTGGACAGTGACGGTGCTTTTATCTATAATCCGTTCAGTGAAGAAAAATCAAAGGACGGTACACTGATCACCTCTGAGAATTCGGAGCTTTCTGCGATCGGATCGGATATCATGGCAAATGATTCCGGATCCTCGACATATAAATATGACGGCACAGCTTACAATGTGTATTATTCTACAATACCCGAAACAGGCTGGAAGCTCATCATCCAGATTCCGTCCTCCGAGCTCAATGAGCCTATTAATTCGCTGATCCTGAAGCTTGTAGCAGTTTGCGCCGTTGCTCTTATCCTCACTGCTGTCGTGATTCTGCTCATCGTTAGATCCCTGGCTGCAAACATCAACGCAGTAAAGAGGTTCTCCGGCTTGCTGGCTGAGGGTAACTTCACCATCGACAACATACCTGTCACTTCACAGGACGAGCTGGGCAACATGTCCGAGGCTCTGAATACGATGTATGACAGCAACAGAAGCATCATCCAGCAGATTTCCGATCACGCTCACGAACTGGATTCTTCCGCGAGAAGCCTGAAGAGTTCTTCAGATCAGCTCTCTGTTGAGTTCGAGACTATCAAGAATTACATGGCTGAGGTTAACGAAGCTACCATGTCCTCCTCTGCAGCTACAGAAGAGGTTAACGCTTCCACAGAAGGCGTAAAGAACTCCGTAAAGACTCTGACTGATGAGACTGGCAAGGGTTCCAAGATGGCTGTGGCTCTGAAGGAAACAGCTGAAAACGTAAAGGCTAACAGCGAAGCTTCCTACGACAACATTCTCAAGCTCGCTGAGCAGTTCGAGAACGAGCTCCAGAAGAGCATCGAAGATGCCAAGGT
>JAIKWW010000148.1 GCA_024684465.1 Clostridia bacterium
GTAATGAGCTTGGAGCCTGTATCAACACTTTCATCATCCGCTTCTGCGCCTTCGATGAGAGTTAGCAGTTTGTCAACGCCCAGCTTGCCCATTTCGGCAGGATACTGAGCCACTGTTGCCAGCAGTTCGCCGGAATCTACCAGATTGATAGCTTCACCTGTTCCGTCGTAGCTGATGATCTTTATCTGATCCTCCAGACCGGCCTCCTGAACAGCTCTCAGTGCGCCGATACCCATGCCGTCGTTGCATGCGAAGATCAGTTCCAGATCAGGATTTGCAGTGATTATATTCTGAGTCGCTGTGTATCCTTCCTCAGTTTCCCAGTTTGCAACCTGTTCTGCCACCAGCTTTACGGAGCTGCCTGCGCCTTCAAGGAAGCCCTCATATCTGTCGATAGCCGGTTCCTGACCTACAATACCTCTGAGGATCGCAGTCTTGGTTCCCTCGCCGAAGTTCTTTGCAACGTACTCACCGGCAGCCTTTGCGCCTGTGTAATTGTCAGTGCCGAAGAAAGGAACCTTCAGGCCAACCTGCTTAAGAACATCCGGGTCAAGACGGGTATCAAGGTTAACCAGCGGAATGCCCGCATCCTTTACCTTCTCCAGAGAAGTGATCAGACCCTCGGAAGAGCTCGGGATGATCAGGATGCCGTCCACACCCTGTGAGATGTAATTTTCGATCAGAGCGAGCTGCTTATCTGCACTGGCAAACTTTTCACCGCCCTGGATCTCCACATTAATGCCCTTGGCATCAGCTTCCTGCTGAACGCCGGCGATCAGGGTCTGTGTAAATTCACTGTTCAGGGACATGGCAACCAGCGCGATCGTCTTATCACCTTTTTCACCCTCTGCGCTGCCGCTGCTCTGCTGACTTGCGGCACCGCTGTTTCCACATCCTGTAGCCATCAGCAGCGTCATGATTGCCGTAAGGGATAATGCTGCAAATTTCTTAAACGTTTTCCTTTTTTTCATCATTAATACCTCATTCTTCTAAAAATAATAATGCCCGATTTTTATAATAAATTAATTGAATTAATTATTACCTGTATTGATCTGATCATCCTTTTGTAAAGGCGGAGCCTGTTTCCATTAATATCATCGATATGACAGGCGGAGCCTGATCTCATTGATATCACCTATACGACCGGCTGTGCCGCCCTTTACTCCTGATGACGCTCGTCGTGCTTGTCGGCGAATACTGCCAGGACGATAACCAGTCCGCTGATGATGGACTGATAGAAGGTCGGCATGTTCATGATCTGCAGTCCGCAGGTGAGCATGCTCAGGATCAGGGCACCCACCAGTGTGTTCGCGATGTTGCCCTTGCCGCCTGACAGGGAGATCCCTCCGATCACCGCTGCCGCGATCGCCTGCATCTCGTAGCCGCTGCCCGCGTTGGGGTCGGCGTAGGAGAGCCTTGCCAGCATCATCACTCCGCCTATGGCTGCGAACAGACCGCCCAGAGCGTAAACCTTGATGAGTTCACGGTTCACGGCGATTCCAGAAAGCCGCGCCGCTTTGATGTTTCCGCCCAGGGCGTACACTCTCCGGCCGAAGCGGGTGTATTTCATCACAAAGCAGATCGCGATGTACAGCACTGCCACGTAGAACACGGAGATCGGCATACGGCCGAAGAGCTTCGCGTTCATCAGCAGTTTCAACTCCGAAGGAAAGCCCGAGACGGCGATTCCTCCGCAAAGCACCATGGCTCCGCCTCTGAGGATCTGCATCATCCCCAGAGTCACGATGAATGCCGGGACTTTGCCGTAGCTCACGAACAGTCCGCTGATGACTCCCGAGATCACACCCGCTGCCAGACACAGCAGGACCACAGCCCACAGGGGCACGCCGCTTTTCAGAGCCAGGCCACCCACGATGCCCACGAATCCCACCACGGATCCGGGGGCCAGGTCGATGCCTCCCGTCAGGATTATCAGGGATGCTCCGATGGCTATGATCGCCACGATACTGGCCTGAGTTATGATGTTAAAAATGTTGGTCACGGTGAGAAAATCTTTCCCGTAGGCCTGACAGATCAGTGTCATTGCCAGGAAGATCGCGGCCACACCCAGGTAGAGAACCATTCCTCCCAGGTTCTTCTGCCTGAATTCTCTCACCCCAGTCAATATATATTCCATATTTCCTCCTCCCGGCTACATGGCAGCCGCCAGAATCATCTGTTCATCCAGAGTCCCGTTGTTGTTCCACTCTCTGCGGACCCGTCCGTCTTTCATGACCAGGATGCGGTCACTCAGCTGAAGCAGTTCCTGCAGGTCGCTGGTCACCATGAGGATAGATGCTCCCCCGGCAAGTATTTCTTCCATGATCTCGTAGATCTCTTCGCGTGCTCCCACGTCTATGCCACGGGTGGGCTCATTGAAAATGTATACGTCGGCGCCTGAGTACAGCCACTTCGCGATGACCAGTTTCTGCTGATTCCCACCGGACAGCTTCTGTACCTCCGTCTCTGTGGAGTGGGTCTTGATCTTCAGTTTTTCCACATACTCTTTCGTTGCCTTTTCCACCCGTTTCCGGCTCAGAAGCGGCGCCGCAAGTCTTTTCAGATTCGGCAGAGCGAAGTTATCCCGTACCGAATGCATCTGGATCAGCCCCTCGTCCTTCCGGTCATCGCTGAGATATACCAGTCCGCTGCCGATGTTGCCCTCCGGAGTGCCGGCGTGCTCCCGGCCCATAAATTCCACATGACCTGTGTTTTCCTTGAGAATACCCATGATGCACCTGGCCACCTCATCCTTCCCGGATCCGATAAGCCCCGTTATCCCCAGGACCTCTCCCCGATGCAGAACAAACGAGATGTCGCTGCAGTTCCGGCAGGATAAGCTGTCTACCCTCAGGAGCACCTGCTCCTGTTTCAGGTGGGGATTGCCCTTACGTTTGGCGTGAACCTTTCTGCCCACCATCAGACGGGTGAGTTCATCTTCGTCGGTGTCCCTTATATCCAGCTGAGCCACAGTCCTGCCGTCCCTCATCACCGTACATCGGTCTCCGATCTCGAAAAATTCCCTCATCCTGTGGGATATGTAGATAATACCGATACCTTCTTCCCTGAGTTCCCGGATGACCTCGAAGAGCTTTCCCGTCTCCTTGTCCGTGAGAGCCGCAGTGGGCTCATCCAGCACCAGGATCCGCACCCGGTTGGAAATCGACTTTGCTATTTCCACCAGCTGTTTCTGGGCAACTGTCAGATCCCTCACAAGTGTGGACGGATCCAGTTCCAGTCCCACTTTCTTCATGTAATGCGCTGCCTGTTCCCGGGCCTTCTTATGATCCAGAAAAAGGCGTCCCGCAGGCTCTTTCCCCAGAAAGATGTTCTCATACACAGGCAGCTCCGGAAGGAGATTGAATTCCTGATATATTACACTTATCCCTTCTGCCAGAGCCTTTCGCGGTGTCATATCCGCCAGCGGCCTTCCTTCAAGGAATATGGAACCGCTGTCGCATCGGTATGCTCCGGAAAGTACTTTTATGAGACTGCTCTTGCCGGCCCCGTTCTCGCCGAGCAGTATGTGAACCTCTCCGGACCGCACCGACAGTTCCGCATCGTCCAGAACCTTCACTCCGAAAAAACTCTTGCTTATATTTGACATTTTTAGAAGTTCACCACTCATGTCACGTCCCTCCCGGGATCATACCTTTTAGTCTCAACACTTGCTCCGGCGATCTTCCTCAGTGTTTTCACACTGTGCTCCGGTTCAAAATACTTTATCTGTGCCAGGGCGTTTCCCAGCCCCGTACTTTCAGTTCCTCCGGTGATGACAGTTCTCCCGCAGACATCTGCAGTGATCCTGCAGAGGCGGACATTCTGAGTGCCTCCGCCAACTATGCAGATTTCAGGGAACGTCTTTCCCGTTACGGTTTCCAGCTTCTCAAGCGTCTTTCTGTAGCCCTCCGCCAGTGAACGCAAAACACTGCGGATCACTGTGGGAAGGTGGAATTCACCGTTCACCTGCCCGGTCTCCGTGAGAGCCTGCCAGATCTCACGTCCCATGTTTTCCGGGTTGAAAAATCTGCTGTCATTCACATCAAATACCGGAGCCGGTTCAGCTTCTCCGTCTGCGAGAGCGTTGAAGGATTCCCAGTCCGCATCCGGAGCATGTTCCTCTCTCAGTTTCTGAAGCAGGAACAGACCTGCGTGATTTCTCAGCAGAGTGATCCGGTCAAATGCTCCCAGCTCGTTGGTAAAACCGGCATGCTCCGTCTCCGGAGTCACTTCGGCCTCCGTCAGTTCCGTTCCGATCAGCGCCCAGGTACCTGAACTGATGTATGCAAATTCCCGGCTCTCCGCCGGCACTGCCAGGATAGCCGCAGCAGTGTCGTGAGATGGCACGCAGATCACCGGTATTTCATAGTCTATGCCCAGTTCCCTGCAAAGTTCCGGTCTCAGATTCCCGATTTTCTGTCCGTGCCGTCCCGGCGCCGCAAACAGATTCCTGTCCAGGCCGGCTTTTTCGCAGACTCTGCGGCTCACCCTGCCGGTCCTCACGTCCATCAGCTGGGTAGTGGAGAGTTCACTGGGCTCATTCTGCACTTCACCGGTCAGATAATAATTCAGGATGTCCGGAATAGTCAGAAAATGCTCCGCACCCTCAAGTCTCTCCGGGAATCTCTTCCTGACTGCCTGCAGCAGGAAGATCGAGTTGATCTTGTCACAGAGTATCCCGGTTTCATTGAACAGTTCACTTCTCTCTGCCTCCGTCAGCTTCTTCCACTCCTCTTCCCCGAAGGGATTCCGGTATGCCAGCGGATCTCCCGTCAATCGCCCATCCTTCTTCAGAAAGGCAAAATCCACACCCCAGGTGCATACACCGATGGAATCAATGTGTACCCCTGATGCAAAAGCCTGCCGCAGTCCGTCCTTCATCCGCAGGAAGATCTCCCCGATGTTCCAGTACTCGAAACGTTCCCCTTTAATGATCTGATTCGGGCTCCGGGCCACTGTATCCAGTCTGATCCGCTCTCCGTCGTAAGCCGCCAGCAATGTCCTGACGGAAGAATTGCTGCAGTCGAAGGCGATAAAATTCCTGACCCTGTTCCCTTTGGTCGCACTATTACTCATCATTTTCAAACCCGTTTATTCTATCGTCACACGGATCCCCACGGCCGCTCCGGCCTCCACCAGGAATGCCAGATCCGCCTTCTTCAGGGATTCCATCTCTCCCATTTCATATTTTCTGCCCAGGCCCTTGTATTTATCCGTCCCTAGCCTGTGATAGGGAAGGAAAACGGCCTTTTCCAGCTTCAGTTCTCTCAGAAGCCTGAAAAATTCCTGTATATCCTCCTCCCCGTCATTGCATCCGGGAATGTAGGGATAACGGACAGACAGATCCCCGGAGTAATTTCCGCACAGCCAGCGCAGGTTCTCCAGGATCAGCTCGTTGCCGGCACCGGTCAGTTCCCTGTGTCTGAGGGAATCCACATGTTTAATGTCATAGTATATCGCTTCCGCACAGCTGCTCACTTCCCGGAGATTTTCCTCCGGAACCTGTCCGCAGGTTTCCACGAGGATATTAATGCCCCTCGCCTTCAGCATGGCAGCGGTCTCCG
The DNA here is from genome assembly GCA_024684465.1 of Clostridia bacterium. Lineage (GTDB taxonomy): Bacteria > Bacillota > Clostridia > Peptostreptococcales > Anaerovoracaceae > JAIKWW01. The sequence goes on from JAIKWW010000148.1 coordinate 5,565, forward strand.
CGATCACGCCGCTGTACCAGCAGGGCTCTCCTCCGGAGAAAGTCACGCCCCCGCCGCCGGCAAGATAGTATTCCTCATCCCTGAGAAGGATCTTCACCAGCTCCTCCGGCGTGTAATCCTTTCCCAGAAGCTCCCTGGCATCACTGAAACAGTTCTCCGCGCAGGAGCCGCACCTGATGCATCTGTCCGGATCCGACACATAACCCGATCCGCTGAGAGCTCTCACAGCTCCCTCACTGCAGACGGAAGCGCACCTCCCGCAGCCCCCGCAGGCATTTACCTTAACGAGGATCTCCGGCCTGAAGCTCTGACTCTCCGGATTGGCGCACCACCTGCATCTGAGGCTGCAGCCCTTCAGGAAGACCACCGTCCGGATTCCCGGCCCATCCTCAGTAGCGAAACGTTCTATGTTGAAAACCCGCAGAAGCTCTCTTTTCTCAGACATTGAGTTCCGCCCTGCTTATGACATCTATCTGGCATTCCGGCGACAGAGATGTGAACAGAGCACTGTATCCGGACACCCTCACCATCAGATCTCTGTACTTGTCCGGTTCAGCCATAGCCTTTTTATACGTGTCACTGTCAACCACGTTAAACTGGATCTGCTGACCGTAGTTTCTGAACAGCACTTTGATCATATCCAGGATCTTCTGCTTCTGCGCCGCGGAACTCAATGCCGATTTTGCCAGCCTCATGTTGAAGATGGCACCCTTCTGGAACCAGATGCTCGGCAGTTTGATCACGGAATTGCAGGCCGCTGTGGCACCGTGTTTTTCGGAACCGTTGGCAGGAGATATTCCGTTATTAACCGGTTCGCCTTTTCTTCTGCCGTCAGGCGTTGCTCCGATGCTCTTTCCGAAGGCTATATTTCCTGTCACCGGACTCTGGCTGTAGGAGTAGCAGCAAGGCACCGGGCCTTTTCCGTATTTCGAACTCCTGCACTCATACCGGTAGGTGGAACCTATGTAGTCCTCCAGCGCCACGACCCACTTGTCTGCCCTGTCATCGTCATTTCCGAATTTCGGGGCCTTGTTCTTCAGCAGAAGACGTATTTCCTCTCCTGAAGGAATGGTGGTATCATCCTGATAGTCAGTCCTCAGAGCGTGCAGCAGCTGATCCATGGTCAGTTTTCTTTCGTTAAAGACCAGATGGTCTATGGCCGCCAGTGCGTCCCCGGCACTTATGGTCCCCGCCGTAGGTCCTCCGTCCGCAGAGTAGACTGAACCGCCCTCAACCAGATCTTTGCCCCGTACGATGCAGTCATCCACCAGAGATGACCTGAAGGCGTTCAGATCCAGTTCCACATGGATCGCGTCATTTATTCTCTCTGTCTCCACCTGCAGATCGATGAAATATCTCAACATCCGCTTGTATTCTTCAAATATTTCTTCCGTGCTCCCGGATTCACGCACAGGTGCGGCAGGATCCCGGAAATGATAGCCGGTGGCTGGATCCGTCCCGTCGTTCAACACGATCTCCAATACCTTTTCCACGTTGAGCCACGGCCCCTTCGCGGCGTAATCCCATTTCCCCGGGATAGACGCCTCGATGCACCCGTCAGGGACCCAGTTGTACCGGTCAGCCTCATCGATACCCATGTTCTCCAGCGTCCGCATAAAGGCCTTGTCATTGTAAAAAGCAGGCTGTCCGCCCTGATGCTTTTCCATGGCATTGAGAGCCTTCAGCATGAACCCGTCTCCGGTTCCTTCAAACCACTTTACTGAAATGGAAGGTGTAAAGAGCCTCAGATTCTCGCAGGCTTCCACACACAGCTCAGAGCTCAGGTTCACCGCATCCTTCCCGTCGGCGGTCTGTCCGCCTACAGCCAGGTTGATGAACATCTGGTACCCCATAAAGAACTCCGTATCCGGCCAGCTTCTCAACTTATTCAGCTCATTGCATTTGATGAAAAAGCTCTCCACGATCTCCAGTGCCTCATCCCGGCTGATCCTCCCTTCTTCCAGATCTCTCTCCAGGAACGGATTCACATACTGGTCAAATCTCCCCAGGGAGATCGCATGGCCGTTGGTTTCAAGGTGCACAGCCAGAAGGATCAGCCATATGGACTGTACCGCCTCATGAAAAGTACGTGCGGGATGCTCCGGAACATGTCTGCTGATCTCTGAGAGTTTCCGCAGTTCCTCCGCCCTGACCGGATCCTCATGCTGCTCCGCCTGTCTCTCACATTCCTCCGCGATACGCTGTGCGAAGCGGATCACGCCTTCGTTGGTCCTTCGGGCCGCCTTCAGGAAATCCGTCTGATGCTCCGTCTCTTCATCTTCTCCGGACAGTTCCTCCAATCTGGCATCTATCCTCCGGAGCACGTTCTCCAGACCCTCATTTACAACCCGTTCATAATCCACTATTACGTTTCCCAGACCTGCAGCGGATACCCAGGTATCGTCGATCACATTCGCATCCCAGGCTCTGTTTATCTCCTCCGGCAGCTCCGCGCGAAGTCTCTCATATACTGACTGTCCTTCCCAGTAATCCAGGCAGGACAATATCTCCTCCTTCACCTTCTCATCGTAGAAAAACCTGTCCCCGGGTCTCTCATTAAAGTAATAAGGCTTTCCGTCAAATTCCTCCCGGAGCCAGTCAGTGGAATACTCCGGATAAATAGGTGCATATTTCGGCTGAGATGCCTGATTTCCAACTATCAGCTCATCATCATTGACATATATGCTCATACTGTCCAGCACCCGGTAAAATGCCTCCGCCCGCCTCAAAACGATGGGCTGTCCCTCAGATTTCCTCATGGAATCCGTGAATATCCTGCACCTTTCGCTGCAGATCCCGGGAGCCTGATCAAACAGTCTTTCTCTCAGTCTTTCCGTTCTACTGCTCATACTCGTCTCCTCCGGCTACTGAACATACTGATTGTGATGGAAGCGGAACATGTGATCCACATCTTCCTTCGGGATGTAGCGGATCTCGCCGCCCAGCTGTTTCGCAAGAATGAAGATCTCCGCTGCCCTTTCCAGTACATCACACTGCTTAAGTGCCATGTTCATGTCCGCCGCTGCAGTCACAGCCCCGTGGCTCGGCATCAGCACTCCGTATCTGTCCTTCCCGAAGCCCTCCACTACGTTTTTCGCCAGATCCGGCGTCCCGGGAATCGCATATTTGCAGAGCGGTACCTCCGTTCCAAAGACCTGTGCAAATTCCTCCGTCACCGCCGGCAGCCCCAGTCCGGCCACGCCCACTGCAATGGTGTACAGACCGTGGGTATGGATTATGGCATGTATGTCGTCCCTGGCCTGGTAGAGCTCGATGTGAAGATCCTTCTCGATGGTGGGTTTTCTCATGCCCTGAATCCTTATGCCCTTCGAATTAAAGACCACAACATCCTCCGGCTTCGCTTTCTTGTAATCCATCCCGCTGGGAGTGACGTAGATATTGCCGGTCTTCGGATCCCTGGCACTTATGTTCCCCCATGTCGCCACCGTCAGCGACCTGGCCGCCATCGTCCTGCCGGTGTCGATCACCAGCTTACAGTACTGCAGATCTCTGCTCTTTATCTTCTTTTCCGCTGCCATTTTCTATTCTCCCTCTGCTGCTTTCTTTCTTTTTCACTGACCTGCGCCCGGACCGCGCCGGAAATCCGCCCAGATCCTTTCTGCACCGATCCATGATATCCGCCAGTATCAGCGCAGCCACGTAAACATATTCCGAACATGCAGCAATGTGATTCGGGTGCCCCCAATTCGTGCTGCGAGTAAGAGCCGCACAACAGCACACCCTGAACTGCTCCTTAAAACGCTCGTTCAGCTCTCTGGCCAGATCAAAGGCCAGGCTGTCGTCGTCGTGCATGTCGTAGCGTCCGTAGATGGCGCTGAGGATTATGGATCCCGTGGTAACGGTCCCGCAGCTGCACTTCGCCTTTCCCATGCCTCCGCCCAGTCCGGTGGCCATCCTGATCATGGGCTTCGTGAAACGCAGGTCGTATTCCTCGTTAAATACCCTTATGATCGCTTCGCTGCAGTGATAGCCGTTGATGAACATCTGTCTCGCCCGCTCCGCGATCTCCCTCTGACGTGGGGTATACAGCTGATCATACGATTCGAACTTCACCTCTTGTGCTGTCTCTGCCATATGCATTCCTTCTTTCCTTATTGTTCTCATCCGGATTTGTTCTTTTTTCCAGATTTTATATTTTATGCCATTACTTTTGTCGTAAAAAAATACTGGAACCACGTGCTCAGGCTCCGGGTATACGATTTGTGTTTCTGTATACATGGTAATATTGATACAACCCTTTGTAAAATCCGCGTTTTCTATCGTTTGTGATAAGTGTTCCCTATTGCGGGCATGGGGATTCAGTTGAAAAACAGCGATTGTTTTTTTATTTTTATCTTTACAACAGAATAACATTACTTTATAATATTGCTTGTTAACCAACAAAGTTGGCATTATATGCGCCACTAGCTCAGCTGGATAGAGTAGCACACTACGAATGTGAAGGTCCCGGGTTCGAATCCCTGGTGGCGCGCCAGGAAAGTCTGAACTGATCTCGGTTCAGACTTTTGTTTTTCAGACTGATCGTACTATGTAAACTAATACAGTTGACGATCAACCGGAAATGCCGGTTCCTGCCGGCGAAGTTTTATCAGACGGATAAGACCAATTGAAAATGGAGGAAACAGACAAATGAACGTACTGGTAATCAACAGCGGAAGCTCTTCAATCAAGTTCCAGATCATCGAGACAGACACTCAGGAACTCCTCTGCAAGGGTCTCGTAGAGCTCACAGATGACCTTTCCACTTTCACTTATACTCAGGGTGAAAACAAGATCAAGAAGGAATTGAAAATCAACAACACTGACGAGGGTATCGAAATCATCCTCAAGCAGATCACTGACCCTGAAACAGGATGCCTCAAGGATCTCAGCGAGATCAAGGCTGTTGGTCACAGAGTCGTACACGGCGGCGAATACTTCAAGGAAACTATGCTCGTTAACGAAGAGTCCAAGAAGGCAGTTGCTGACCTCTTCGACCTGGCTCCGCTCCACAACAGAGCAAACTATGCAGGCATCGTAGCATGCGAAAAGGAAATGCCTGGCGTACCTATGGCTATCGCTGCAGACACTGCATTCCTTTCCACTATGCCTGAGTCTTCTTACCTCTACGCTCTTCCTTATGAATATTACACAAAGCACAGTGTAAGAAGATACGGTGCTCACGGCACAAGCCACAGATTCGTTTCTGCAGAGGCTATCAAGCTCCTGGGCAAGCCTGCTGAAGATACAAAGATCATCACCTGCCACGTTGGTAACGGCGCTTCCGTTTCCGCTATCGTTGGCGGCAAGACTTTCGACACATCCATGGGCTTCACTCCGCTGGCAGGCCTCATGATGGGTACACGTACAGGCGACATCGATCCTTCCGTAATCCCTTATCTCATGGAAAAGGAAGGCGTTTCTGCTGAAGAACTCGTACTCGACATCTTCAACAAGAAGTCCGGTCTCCTGGGTGTTACAGGAATCTCCAACGACATGAGAGACATCGACGCTGCTTATGAAAAGGGCGACGAGAAGGCTAAGCTGGCTCTCGAGATGTACACTCAGAGAATCAAGGGCTACATCGGCAACTACTATGCACGCATGAACGGCGCAGACGCTATCGTATTCACTGCAGGCGTAGGCGAGAACGACGCTCTCATGAGATCCCTGGTATGCAAGGACATGGAAGCTCTCGGCATCAAGATCGACGAAGAGAAGAACAACACTCGCGGCACTGTTGATATCACAGCTGCTGACAGCAAGGTTAAGGTTTACGTTATCCCTACAAACGAAGAGCTGGTTATCGCTATGGATACAGCTGCTCTCGTTGCAGGCAAGTAATCTTCACCGCTTCGGGTAATTCAGAGCAATAATAAAACCGGCCTCCGGCCTTCAGATTCCATGTGATCTGAGACCGGAAGCCGGCTTTTGTTTTTTGTTAATAATGCCTGCCGCCCGGGGCGAACTGACGCCGGCGGGCCATTCAAACCCACAGCTTGCCGGCCGGACCGGGGCAAACTGACGCGGCCCGCAGACCGGGTTCGCCGGCCGGAACCGGCGCCGGGTTACAGCGCCCTCACCGCATCTTTCATGGACTTCACGTACTCGTACACCGCCGGAGCCGCATTTCTGCCTTCCCTTGCGATGATGCGGACTATGGCGCTGCCAACTATTGCGCCGTCCGACAGACGCGACATCTCAGCAGCCTGTTCCGGCGTGCTTATGCCGAACCCGATGGCCGCCGGGATATCCGAAGCCGCTCTGACCTTTTCCACCATGGCGCCGATGTCCGTCTCGATCTTTGACCTGACACCGGTAACACCCATGGAGGATACCACGTAGAGGAAGCCCTCCGCCTCCGAGGCGATCTGCTTTATCCTCTCGTCGGAAGTAGGCGCTATCATGGAGATCAGGTTCATGTCGTGCTCCCTGCAGATGCCTGCGAACTCGTTCTTCTCCTCAAACGGAAGATCCGGAACGATCACGCCGGCGATGCCCACTTCCCTGCAACGCTCGCAGAACCTCTCGTAGCCGTAGTGGAAGATGGGATTCACGTAGGTCATGAACACCAGCGGAACCTTCACCTGATCCCGGATCTCGTCCACCATGTCAAATATCATGTCCGTGGTGGTGCCGCTTGCAAGTGCACGGATGTCGGCTTCCTGGATCACCACGCCCTCAGCCACGGGATCCGAAAACGGGATGCCGATCTCTATCAGGTCAGCTCCGGCCCTCTCCATTTCCAGTATGAGAGTCTTTGTTGTCTCTATGTCGGGATCACCGGCGGTGAGAAAACCGATAAACGCCTTACCATCGGCGAAAGCCCTTGATATTTCTACTTTTCTACTCATCCAGATTCACCCCTCTGTATCTCGCGATGGCTGCAACGTCCTTGTCTCCTCTGCCCGACAGGCAGACTACGATGATCTGATCCCTGCTCATCTGCCCCGCGATCTTCATCACATGGGCGATGGCATGTGCGCTCTCGACGGCACAGATGATACCCTCCTGACGGGCGATGTACTCGAATGCGGCAACGGCCTCATCGTCGGTCACAGGCACGTAGGATGCCCTTCCGCTGTCTCTGAGGTACGCGTGCTCCGGCCCGATTCCCGGATAATCCAGCCCGGCGGAGATGGAATATACCTCGTCGATCTGGCCGTACTCGTTCTGACAGAAGTAGGATTTCATGCCGTGGAAGATGCCCACCTCACCTCTGGCCATGGTCGCCGCGTGCTGATCAGTGTCGATGCCTTTGCCCGCAGCTTCGCAGCCGATGAGGCTCACACCTTCGTCTCCGATGAAATCGTAGAACATGCCCATGGAGTTGCTGCCTCCGCCTACGCAGGCGATGACTGCGTCAGGGAGCCTGCCCTCCTTTTCCAGGATCTGCTGCCGGGCCTCGGAGCCGATGATGCTCTGAAAATCCCTGACGATCATCGGGAACGGGTGAGGACCCATGGTGGAACCGATGACGTAGTGAGTGTCTTCGCACCTGGAAGACCAGGTCCTCATGGCCTCGTTCACAGCATCCTTCAGCACCTGAGTTCCCGTGGTTACCGGAGTCACAGTAGCTCCCAGAAGCTGCATCCTGAAGACGTTCAGTTTCTGACGCTCGCAGTCCTCCCTGCCCATGAAGACCTCGCACTCCATGCCCAGAAGCGCCGCAGCTGTAGCAGTGGCTACGCCGTGCTGTCCCGCACCGGTTTCAGCGATGACTCTCGTTTTCCCCATTCTCTTTGCCAGAAGGCACTGGCCTATTGCATTATTAATCTTATGCGCGCCCGTGTGGTTCAGATCCTCCCTCTTGAGGTAGATCTTCGCGCCGCCCAGATCCTTCGTCATGTTCTCTGCGTAGTAGAGCAGCGACGGGCGGCCCACGTACTCCTTCATCAGGCGGTCGAACTCCGCCTTGAACTCAGGGTCGTTCTTCGCTTCCTCGTAGGCCTTTTCCAGCCTGAGGACCTCTGTCATAAGCGTTTCGGGAACGTACTGTCCACCGAATTCTCCAAATCTTCCTTTTGCCATTTCTCTATCTCCTTTGATCGCGGCCGCCTCCGGGCAGCTGCGCTGTCTGCATCTGTTCAGACCTGCTTTCCCGCCAGTTCTCTCAGCATCCCGGCTTTATCCTGTGCCCTCATCAGGGTCTCTCCGATGAGCACCGCGTCGGTGCCGTTTTCCCTGAGTCCGGCGATGTCAGACGGTGTCTTTATCCCGCTTTCAGATACGAATATGATGGACCGGGGCACCATCTGTCTCAGCCTGATGCTGGTGGTCACGTCCACCGTGAAGTCCCGGAGGTCCCGGTTGTTCACGCCTATGATACGTGCTCCCGCCTCCAGTGCCATCTGCACTTCATCTGCGTCGTGAGCTTCAACGATGGCTGACAGTCCCAGGGAATCAGCCACTTCCAGGTATCTGCGGATCGTTTCCGTGTCAAGTATGGCACAAAGGAGGAGCACTGCAGATGCTCCCGCAGCCTTTGCC
>JAIKWW010000160.1 GCA_024684465.1 Clostridia bacterium
CCTGTTTGATCTATGAATAAAGTGATGAAAAAAATCGAGATTCATCTGAATCTCGATTTTTTGCTTATTTTCTAAAATATTCTGTCGCAGATGCGGATCAGATTCTTTGTGATTCCGGTCTCATCGCTGCAGACCACAGGCAGACCTGCATTCATCGCCTGATAGATCGCAGGATCCTCCTGGATTATACCCACGATCACAGCTCTGGTTGACTGGGAAATATCCTCGAATGACGGATATAACTTGCTGCCGGATCTGGATGGAACAACCTTGTTAATGACTGCATATCTTGAAGATATTCCCAGATCATTGAGACTGTTCTCCAGCGTTCCGTTGCATCTGAGAGAGGCGTACTCCTGTGACATGACCATAACCGCGCTGGTTGCCTGAGAAACCGCGGCCACCCACTCGTCGCCCAGCCCAGCCGGGGTATCTATTATGATATTGTCGAATTTCTCGCCCAGTCCTTCACAGAGAATCTTCATATGTTCAGGCTTGACCTTTGCCTTGCCGCAGATCTGCGGCGTGGACAGAAGATAGAGCGAACGGAAACGCTTCTCCCGCACCAGCGCCTTTTTCAATTTGCATATTCCGCTGATGACATCCGACAGATCAAAGATGACCTGATTTTCCAAACCCAGACAGATGTCGAGATTGCGCATTCCTGTATTCATATCTATCAACAGCACCCTGCGCCCTCTCATGGCGAGGATTGACGCCATGTTAACCGCAAACATGGTCTTTCCCGCTCCGCCTTTTCCGGATGTTACTGCTGTTATATCACACATTCCTTATATTCTCTCCAATAAACTAAAAATAATAACACATATATACTATTCTCACCGGCAGACATTGTAAAGACAACTTGCCATATTAATTTACAAATGTGCTGCCGCCCTGATAATCTGCGTACTGATTCTGAAGTTCCATGTATCTTCCGATAACTTCCCTGGCTACCGGTCCGGCATAAGAACCGGAGCCTCCCTGGAAGATCAGGCACACCACAGCGATCTGAGGATCCTCTGCGGGAGCGTAGGAAACGAAATATGCGAAGTTGTCATAATCGCTCTTGTACGCATCAATGGCATCGGTAGATACTCCTGACAGGTTCATCACTGCTCTTCTCACTGCCACACTTTCCGACGAATAGAGATCCGGCTTTTCTGTCATGAGTCTGTTCATTTCCGTCTCCACCTGTTCCCAGGACAAGCCGGGAGCTATGCCTCCGAGATGCTGCTGAATGTATTCAACTTCATCAGGTGGATTGATCTTGCCTGATTTCTGAGCAGTACCGGTCTTGGCACCCACCTTGTACGGGAAGCTGCTGAACAGTTTGCGGGCAGAGCCTTCAGCACCCTGCGCAACCAGCTGCATTCCTTCCCGGACTATTCTGTATGCATCACCGTTGGAGTTTTCCACTCCGATGCTGGAAGTTTCCTTCTTTTCCTGACCCTCCACTGATTTGGTGAGAGTCAGATCGTGCAATGTTCCTCCGTTTGCTATAGTCGCAACGTAACGGGCCATCTGAATCGGCGAATAAGCATTTTCACCCTGACCGATGGACAGGTTTAAAGCGTCAGCTGTAGTCCACTTTGCATTCGCAAAATAGTCACTCTTCAGCGTATCTGCCAGCTTTTCCACCATATCATCCAGAACCGGCAGTTTCTCCAGTCTGGATTTTATCTCACTTCTGGAAGGATTTTCCTCAGTCCAGCTCACTATCTCATCAACTGCCTCAGAGAGTTTTTCATCATCTTCACAGACCGACTTCTTGAAATATGTCGAGGCGTTCATGATGAGCTTGTATCTCAGCGAACTCTGAATGCCTGCGATCTTTCTCTCCTCACTCGGAACACCTGAGGATGTCTCTGCCAGCTCAAGTCCGGTATCCTGTCCGAGACCCAGTTTCTTAGCATAATCCATAACCTTGCCGATATTCATGTCAATAGGAAGCTTGGAACCTCTGTAGAAGTCGTAGCCTGATCCCAGATCATAGAAGAAGTAATTGCACGAAACTTCCAAAGCCTCCTGAATAGTCAGCCAGCCATGTCTTCCCTTGTAGTCATTCCAGATCCAGCAACCGAATGTCCTGGAACCCATATCGATATAACCGTTATCGTAAAGCTGATAACTCGGGTTCCAGCCGTTATCCAGAGCTGTGAGCGCCGTAACAGGTTTGAAAGTGGAACCGGGCTGCACCGCACTCATGGTAGCCACGTTGTACAGAGGCAGCGGAGAAAGGGGATCTCTTGGATTTTCGCCCTGCAGGGAATTCCAGTCTTCGCTGGATATGCCCTTCGCAAACAGGTTCGGATCATACCCCGGATAATTTGCAAGAGCCAGAACCTCTCCGGTATTCACATCCACCGCCACGCATGCTCCCACACTGGCATTCCGATGAGCCTTTCCAAAGGAAAAGTTACCGTACTTGCTCTTGAAAGTGCCACCGACGCGGATCTGCTCCAGAGCCTGTTTCAATGCATCCTCTGCAGTCTTCTGCAGCTCCAGGTCGATAGTCAGATATACATCATCCCCCGGACTCGGCTCAGTGGTACTTATGTCTTCCACCTGCCTGCCGTTGGCATTTACCATTATCTTTTTCTCGCCTGCCTTGCCCTTCAAGACACTCTCGTAATGTTTCTCTATTCCTTCTTTTCCGATCAGATCAGTCTCAGAATACCCCTTTGAAGTGTATTCTTCTTTTTCTGACTCCGAGATCTTACCCAGATAACCTAAAATATGGCATGCAGCAGAAAGATTCGGATAGTATCGGTAATAGCCCCGGTTTATGTTAACTCCGGGATAATCAGCCGCATTCTCTTCAATGGTTATGACAGTCTGATTACTTACGTCTGTGGCAATCTCTGCCGGCATATAGCTCTTGTATCCGAGACTCTTGAGAGCATTTCTGACCACAAGGATCTCCCGGACCTCTCCCACAGAGAGATCGTCCGAAATCTTGTACTTTTCCCTGAGGGCCTCAAAGGCTTCCTTCGCAGTGAGATCCTGATCCAGCTTTAGGCTCTCCAGGTAATTATTCAAAGCAAGCTGCGAAGTATACTCCATCGCCTTTACTGAAATAGGCGGATAGATATTATACGTGGACTGCAGTACCTTTTGCGCATCATAGACACTCAGGCTCTCATCCACGCCCTCTCTGATCCTCAGTGCGTTAAAAGCATCCTCGGCGGAGAGGTTCGGACTCAGGTCCTCACTTTCAAGCCAGTCTGCTATTTCTTTGTGATATGAATAATAAAAGTTCCCGTTTTCATCTATCATGATCGGAAGGGTATCGTTGAATTCGTCGCCGTTCTGCTCAAACAGATTGATGAGTCTGATCGCCATGTCGTTCAGCTTGTCCTCATCGATTTCAGCAGAAATAAGCTGAACGTCATAACTGGTCTTATTTCCCGCGATCAGCCTTCCGTAGCGGTCTCTGATCTCACCCCTCGGCGCAGATGTATAGACAGTCTTGATACTGAGATTGGTGGACGCGCTGTCCCATTTATCATTCTCAAGTATAGTCAGCGTAAAAAGTCTCCCGATCAAAAGAGCCATGAGAATAAAAAAAAGGATCTTCAGTAACAGCTGTCTGTTTTCAAAAGCACTGTTCATAAAAAACTATCTCCACTTATACCGTAAATCCCTCGGCCTTCCTGGCAAAATGTACTGCCACAAGGAGGCAGACATAGTTCCAGAGAATCGACACCGGCAGACTCATCAGCACTTCACCTGCCGAATAACTGAGAGGGAGTGCGAGGAAATTCAATCCCCAGAGCATCAGCGCGTAAATTGCAGACCCCAGTGCTGTAACGAAAAACAGCGTGATCTTGTTATCTCTGTAAACACTTAAACGCAAGAACTGCAGGCCCATTCCGATGCACATGTAGATCAGCCCGGAAAAGCCGATTACCTGTCCAAATGAAATGTCCTGCATAATCCCAAAAAATGCACCCAGGATCAGACCGTTATAATTCTCAAAGAAAAAAGAAGTAACGATCGTGAGCACAAGTATTAAATTAGGCGATACCCCCAAAACCGAAAAGTGCTGCATGACCGTGCTCTGCAAAAGGAAACATAAAAGAAATATCACAAATAGTTTGAATTCCTTCATCCCGCACTCCTACTTCGAAAGTATCGTCACAAATCTCAATGATTTAAAATTCACCGTTGATTCACCCTTGACCGTCTTGGCTTCAGTTCCCGAATCTATGCTTATATCAGTAATCTTTCCGATCCTGATCCCCGCAGGATATGCTCCCATACCCGTGGTGACCATAGTATCACCCTCCAGCACGGATTTCGTCTCATCGAAGACATATCCCTGCAGATGGTTTTTCGCATCCCCGGAAATGACGCCTATCACTTCGGGATCCCTCAGGAGCATAAAGCTCACAGACGTATCCGAATCAGATATACCGGTAACTTTGGCCCAGTTCTTCCCCACTTCGGTAACGTGGCCTATAAGACCGTCAGAATTGACAACGATGTCCCCCTTGTCAACACCATCGGATGTACCGGCATTAACTGTAAAAATATCGAAGAACTGCGATTCGTCATAGGCTGTCACACTCGCTGTCACAACGTCATAGGAATCATCGTAAGTTGCCGTGTTCAGCTCATTCTGCATATTTCTGAGCTCGGTAAACTGCTCGGAAGAAAGCTTTGCATCAGTGAGCTGACTTTCCAGATCGCTGATCTCAGCCTTAAGCCGTTCATTTTCCTCCTGAATACTTCCGAAATGGGTGAGTCCGTAGAAGAAATCACTTATTCCGTTTCCCGCAGATGCCACCGGAGACTCCACTGCCGCCGCCCCCGACTGGGCTGCCTTACCGGCCCCGCCGATGGATCCGATATTCGACAGTGAAAATAAAATGATCACGCATACGACGATAAAAACGCAGATGGTCACAACGAGTCCTCTATGTCCTCTCAGTCTGTTCATCTGTCAACGCCTCATCAAAAACTAATAGTTCTGGTTGTTCTGATTGATGTTGGTATACATGTTCTTCGCTCTCACGTGGAGCTGGATCGTCTCCATGTTCTGGAGGCTCATGCCTGTACCCATAGCAACAGCTTCAGCTGCATTCTCGGCAATGATCGTTCTGATGCCTGTCTCTCTGCTGATCAGAGTATCCAGCCCCCGGAGGAATGCTCCGCCGCCTGCCATCATCATGCCCTGATTGATGATATCGGCAGCCAGTTCAGGAGGTGCGTTCTCCAGAGTATTTCTTATGCCGTCGATGATCTGCGAAACCGGTTCCTCCAGTGCATTGCAGATATCCCTGGAATTGACTTCGATCGACTTCGGCAGACCGGTAACCAGGTCTCTTCCACTGATCGTATATTTGAGGACCCAGTCAGGATCCTCCTCGTCGATGTATGCGCAGCCGATGACGGTCTTAACCTTTTCAGCCATTTTTTCGCCGATGAGAAGACTGTACACCTTTCTGATGTAATTGATGATGGACTCATTCATCTTATCCCCTGCTATGCGCAGAGAAGTACTTGTTACAATGCCGCCCAGCGCGATGATGGCAATGTCGGATGTACCGCCTCCGATATCGGTGATCATACATCCTGTAGAGGAATCCACATCGAGACCGGAGCCGATAGCGGCAGCCATCGGTTCTTCCATGATGTAAACTTCCTTCGCGCCCATCTGTCTGGTAACTTCTTCTACCGCTCTCTTTTCCACTTCGGTAACACCCGACGGTACGCCGATAACAACTCTGACGGATGTAAAGAAAGAAGAAGTCGGAACTACGCGTCTCACAAACTCCTTGAGCATGAGATGAGTCATCCCGAAATCTGAGATTACACCATCTTCCAGAGGTCTTACAACTTTAATGTGAGGAGGTGCCGCACCGATCATATTTTTCGCTTCGTTTCCCACAGCGAGAATTTTCTTGGTATTTGTATTATAAGCAATAACAGATGCTTCGTTGAGCACGATGCCCTTGCCCTTGATATAAACAAGAGTATTGGCCGTTCCCAGGTCGATACCGATATCCTGCTTGAACAGACTTAATCTCATTTGATTCTTTCTCCTTAATCATATAAAGATGCATTTGATAGTTTGATCTCTGAATTATAAAACTTTAACTGATAAGTCCCATTTCTTTCATGCTCACATATCTGCCGTCTCCGATGACTATGTGATCAAGGACCTGTATTCCCATGATCCGGCCCGCTTCCACCAGCCTGGCCGTCAATCTCACATCTTCCCTGCTGGGCTCCGGATCACCGCTTGGGTGATTGTGCACCAGCACTATATTTGCAGCCCCCTTTTTTACGGAATTTGCAAATATTTCACGGGGATGAGCGTCAGCCGAACTCAGTCCGCCTACGGAAACATCGTCGATCATTATAATTTCGTTTTTTACATTCAGAAGCAATACCTGAAAACACTCTTTTTTCAAGTATCTCATTTTATCCATAAACAGTGCCGAAACGGCTTCGGGAGAACTGACTTTCGCCCGTTTTTCGGGCGGCAGAGTCGAAATTCTCCTTCCCAGTTCCACAGCAGCCAGTATCACAGCCGCCTTCGCCGGGCCGATGCCGTTTACCCTGCACAGCTCTTCTGCCGTGCACTCTGTAAGATAGCGTAACCCTGCCCCGCTCCCGCCGGCCAGGATCTTCTCAGCGATCATGACCGCTGAAGAATCCCTTCTTCCGGATCCGATCAGCAGTGCGATCAGTTCGGAATTTGACAGTACCCCGGGGCCGCAGGAAATAATCTTTTCCCTCGGTCTTTCTTCGGAGGGAAGTTCTTTCATCTTTGTTATCTGTCTTTCGTCTTTCAATCCATTTCTCCGATGCTACGAGGTCATTCTCCATCAAATGCACCGAATCTGTCAAGCTCTGCCCTGAGCCTGGTCCATGGAAGCCCGATAACATTAAAATAATCGCCGACTGTGAAGGTTACAAACTGTGACCAGGATCCCTGGATCGCATATGACCCGGCCTTGTCCATCGGCTCTCCCGATGCGATATAAGCCCTTATGTCGTCGTCGCTGTAATCTCCGAATGTAACTTCGGTCCGGTCATAAAAAGCGCGCTTCTCTCCGCTCCATACGTCGATAAGCGCCACTCCGGTCATAACTGAATGCGTGCGATTCCTAAGCTCACAAAGAGTCTTAAATGCATCTTCCTCATCCGCAGGCTTGCCCAGGATCCTGCCGTCATATACAACAGTATCGGCTGCCACGATGATTCCCGATGCGACACTTTTCTCAGTGTACAGCGCCTTTTTTAAGGCGTTGTACATGCATACTATATGCCCGGATATCGTCTCATCCTGTATCTCATCCACATCAGCCGGCATCACGACTGCCTCTATGCCGTGGCTCCGAAGTATTTCTATACGCCTCGGCGAAGCTGATGCAAGTATAATATCCTTCATAAATCTATGCCCTTTTGTGATTCAAAAGTATTTCTCTATCAGTCAGTTTATACATTTTATCACTAAACCCAATCCATAACAAGAATTATCGATGCCCTTAACCTTAATTTCGTCTTAAAATAAAGAAAGCCGGCAGTCCGGAAAAGACTGTCGGCTCACAGAAGCTCCGCGCTCAGCGAGGCTTCTTTTTCTTGTCTATGATCTTAAATCTGTCAAATGACATATCAGTAATGTACACTTCCTGCCCGCTGTCGATGAGAGTGACCGCATACTCAGCGCCCCTGCGTTCGTTGCCCTGGGAAATCTTCGCCGTTACGAGGCCCACCTGCGAGTCGTTAAAGAGGACATATTTTCCTATGATGTCATCTGTTATCTCCACATATTTCGGCATGTTCCTCTTCACTCCTGTCTCTGTACGCGGAAAGGTTTATTTTACATTTCTGTTGATTATAACCGAATCGTACTTTCCGCTTTCGATATCGATGTATCTGACAAAAAGCGAAACCTTATTATCGCTGTTCAGGCTGTTCCAGACAGAATCTGCAAACTCTCTGATATCGCCCTTCACATCCACCAGTTCAGGCTCACCCTCGAAACTCGGGAGCGGATCTCCGTCACCCATATAAGTGTGAATGAATCTGCCCCGGCCAGCCTTCGGCTTTTCATATGCAAAAGTAAATCTGTTGCAGGAATCAGGTTCACCCTCGGAGCTCTTCAGAATGGAAAGAGCAAAATTCATGTGGCCGTCTTCAATATGAACCACACCGGAGATTCTCGGAGTGTAATTCGGAGCATCCGGTTCGAATTCTCTCACCCTGAGAGACTGTTCGAAAGTCTGCTGTTTGTCCAGGCCTGCATAGACCGTATCAGTCTGATCCCCATTGGTTACGATCGTCTTGTTTCCAAGTACCCTGACCGGTGAATATATGATTAGGCTCGGATCTGTCATCTTTGACGGATCAAACGCCTCCGTGCGGATTCCTTCTCCGTCTTCCACAAATACGCGGTTTCTGCTGTTTTCGCTTCTGCCCATGATGAAATAAGCAATTACTGCTGTTTTACCGTCTTCCGTTCTTCCCAGCACGATTCCGCGTCCCGGATAGCTTGTTTCAGACAGAGTCTGAGTAAGTGACTTTACTTTCATTTTTTCCTCCTGATTCCTTTAAATATCTCTGTTTACAACGACCGGTCTAGTTCATGGAAGCCTTATCAAAGGCCTGTCCCTTGTAAATACTCTGCAAATACGCCAGATTCATCTCGATCTGAGGCTGAAGATCAATATTGATCTCATATTTTACGAACAGCAGGAAGAAGATCAGCATAAACAGCTCTTTTCTCTCGTTGTCGCTCTTCGCATTGTGCATGAGCTGTGTCGAGAAATTTGCCAGCCTCGTATACACCTTCATGCACTCGTCATATTCCTCTATGCCAAACTCATCCAGGATCTCCTGCGCGCTGGTCTGTTCCTCAGTGGTGGCTTTGCAGTCAAACTCCTTCAGGAAATAGCGAAAGTCCATCCGGTCATCCTTCGGATCGTCATCCACCTTAAAGAGCATTCTTCCGAGAGGAAACAGAGAACATGCCAGCGGTTTATTTTCGTATGCCGAACATGATCCGCTCTTGAGCAGGATACAGCTGCCGTCCATCCGCGTCTTCAATGTGAGCAGCGGGAGCATGGATCGGCTTCCCGGAACCATGTCGCAGTACTTGGCTATGAAGTCATTGTGGGACAGACCCATTGATTTTGCAAGTCTGTACACGTCGATTACCGACAGCAGAGCCTTGTCTGCCGCCTGGATATGCCTGCAGCACTCTCCGCAGTGCTCGCAGTGATATCCGAATTTAAAGTCCTTTGGAATGAACTTCTGATCTATAGTTCCTTCCTTGTACTCATAGTGCTTTTTCATTTTGTCGTTCTCGCGTTTTTTTCATCAATATCTTTCAAAAGAGCGCACGGCAACCGATTTTGCCGCACATGGGAATCATGCGTTAAAGCTTTGTGATCCTCATGACATCGTTACCCATATTCGCATTGGTATCCGATGCCGTAACCACCACAATGGTATCTCCCTTTTTCACTATCCCCGACTCCAGCGCCCGTTTCTGAGCGTGGTCAAAGAGCTTGTCCGCCGAATCCTGATACTGGGAAGACATCGGAAAAATCCCCCAGCTCAGCGCCTCCTGACATTTGGACATAGGATCCATCGTTATGGCTATTATCGGACACTCAGGCCTGAAGTCACTGAGATGTCTCGCCGTATTGCCCCGCCGTGTCACCACCACGATGGCATCGGCGTGTAAAAATCTGGCTGCACTGTATGCAGAAGCACATACCGCATTCCTTATGGACTTGTTCAGCTTGAGCCTGTCCTGAGCAAAACGGTTATTATAATTTGCCGATTTCTCACTGGTCTCCGCGATTTCAGCCATGGTGCGCACGGCCTCCACCGGGAACTCCCCTGCCGCAGTTTCCCCTGAAAGCATTATAGCAGAAGTTCCGTCAAAAATCGCATTCGCCACATCAGAAACTTCAGCTCTGGTAGGACGCGGACTGTGGGTCATGGATTCCAGCATCTGAGTTGCCGTAACTACGAGTTTCCCGTGCTGAGCACATTTATCTATTATGCTCTTCTGAATCGTCGGGATATTCCTGAAGGGGATCTCCACACCCAGGTCGCCCCTGGCAACCATCACGCCCTCCGACGCCTCCAGGATCGATTCCACATTCCTGACCCCCTGGCGGTTCTCGATCTTGCTGATTATCCGCATATTGCTCCCGCCGTGATCATTCATGAACTTCCGCAGCTCCTTCACATCCTCAGCGCTTCTCACGAAAGACGCCGCCACGTAATCCAGATTCTGCTCGATCCCGAACATGATATCACTCTCGTCTGCAGGAGACAGGAAAGGCATCTCCACATCCAGGTCCGGCACATTTATGCCCTTGCGGTTACTGACCTTGCCCCCGTTGATGACCCTGCAGTCCATAGAGCGCATATCGCCGCTCACCGAGACCACCTCCAGATCGATCCTTCCGTCATCTATCAGCACATGAGTCCCCGGTGAGATCTGCCCTATCAGATTGGGGTAAGAAATGGCAACGCGGCTTCTGTTTCCGGGCTCATCCTGTCTGTCATCCAGAGTCAGGATATCTCCCGCTTCCACTGTGATAAATTTATCTTCAAAGTCCCGCAGTCTTATCTCCGGTCCCTTCGTGTCCATGAGCAGCGCCACGGTGGCACCCAGTCTGTTGCAGACCCTTCTCACCCGCTCTATCCTCTCTTTATGTTCCTTGTGAGTTCCGTGGGAAAAGTTAAGCCTCGCACAGTTCATTCCGTTGAGGATCAGCTTTTCAACCATCTCGTCGCTGTCCACAGCGGGCCCCAGCGTGCAGATTATCTTGGTTCTTCTCATGTCAAATCCTTTCGTAAAGTCTGGTCGACGTCTGTCCGTCAGACCACCGGTTTCATACAATAATGATTATAATACATTTCTGTGTTCAAATGTCGCCAATTTCATGTTCACCCGGTGAAACCCCGCTGCAGTCGCAGACTCTCCCCCGTTTCCTTGATGAGAGAAGGAAAAAGGTGTATGATTCTAAATGTAAGTCCGCCGGACCACATGGACGAAATCACAACACTTTTACGGCACAGGCCGGGAGAACACGATGCACTTGAAACTCAAAAGATTCACAGCAGCGCTCTGCGCGCTTTCATTATTATTAATATCAACAGCCTGCGGCACAGGTGTCCCGGAAGCAGGCGGACCTGCATCCGCCGGTTCATCGGAGGCCCTTCCCCAGGGACACTACAGCACTGTTTCGTCTGACCGGTTCCGTGAGGCTGTCTCCGGACTGGGAGAAGTCTATGACAGCAGCGAAGAACTCGGATTCGAAGCCCTCGCAGTTCACACAGACGACGATCTGAATTACATCTACGTGATGCGGGACACGGATACCCAGGCAAAGGAAATGCTGTTCGGAAATGAAAATTCCCCTAACAAGGGAGTTTCCATAGATATCGCAGGTCCCAACTACGGCTACTACGAGGAACAGGGTACAGCCGACAACGGCTACGATGTGCCGTTTTACGGCTACTACCTCAGAGTGGGGAGCACGATACTGATGGTGACCGGCAAACCGGATAATTCCGAACAGGTAAAAGAAAAAGCTATGACCTTCTTCAAGAGTCTCGGTTACGAATAAGATCTGTATGAATACCGCTTCCTGCGGTTATCTTCCCAAAACTCTCAATACAAGCAAAGAAAAAGGCATTTACATCTGCAGCTCAGATATAAATGCCTCATTTTATTGTTATAAATTTCCGGTGCTCCCGTATCACTGCTGCTTCCAGAGAGCATCTTCCTCATTCATCCTCTTCCCCGAATTCTCTATTATCTTCAGGTAAACCTTTCGGGTTATCGGATACTTATATATCGCGATGCTGGCTATCGCCAGAAAAATCACCGGGATCACAGTGGCGCAGTTAAAGATCCACTGCTCCGCATGCTCCGTCTGCACAGCTGCCGTTCCGTCGAAGCCTGAATTCTGAAGTATCAGGCCCAGAATCAGAGTTCCCATCCCAGACGAAAATGCTTCCACCAGTCCCGCAAAGGATATGATCATGCCCTGTCTGTCAGTTCCGTTGGTCACCCTGTCATAGTCGCAGATATCGTAGTAGATCGACGGCATGAGTGCCCAGTAAACGCAGGTGCACAGTGCAACCATCACCATGTATACCAGAGTGAGGGGCAATCCGGAGACACCTGTTGCCCGTAGCAGGATCATTCCTGCTATCGCAAACGCATTGAACAGTATCATGGCTCCGCGTTTGTCGATCCGAACCATCACCCAGGCTATCGCGGGTATTATGAAGATCGAAAAGACCGCCCGCAGAGACAGAAATATCGCGCTCTCAGTGGAATCGAAGCCCATGTTGTACGTGAAGAAATAGACCATGTCGGACATGACCATCGTGTACGTGATCAGGGAAAAGATACTGGCAGCCACCAGGTATTTCATTGGCTTCAGTTTTGCCACCTGTATGTAATCCGCCACCAGCCTGCGCACGTCAAGCCTCTCGCCCTGTTCTTCATCGTCTCTGCTGCAGGGAGGATCCTTTTCCTTCGATGCTGCATAGGTAACTGCGATGGTGATAAATGCGGTGAGCCCCGCAACTGCTCCCATCAGCGACCAGGCATGTCCCTCCGTCATACCTCCTGCTGTAAGGTGATCCACAAACCTGGTGGGGATCAGCATGGCAACGATCGACCCGAACATATTGAACACCGAAGCAAAAAAGCGAAGGATCGTGCGCTCGTTGTAATCGGTAGAATAAAGCACGGCCAGTGCAGTGTTCGGCACGAAAAAGCCGGTATAAAATGTCCAGTACAGCATGAGCATACATCCGTAGTACACTTCTCTGATGCCGTCCGGCAGTCCGACTTTCGTAAATAACACGAACACCATGAAGCACATGAATGCTCCGGAGATGAGTATCACAGGTCTGCGCCTGCCGCGGGAGGTCCTCACCCGGTCTGCCAGATACCCAACAAAGGGATTGACCACCGCGTCCCAGATCGTCCCCACTGCAGTAATAACTCCTGCTGCCGCAGGTTTTATCCCAACGATATCCGTCAGAAAAAACATCATGAACGTACATATCAGCGTATAGACCAGCGCATCCGCAATGGATGAAGAGGCATACCCGCACCGTTCCGCGAATTTATTCATTCCTGT
>JAIKWW010000001.1 GCA_024684465.1 Clostridia bacterium
CCAGGAAGAGGCTGAAAGATGCGGCCAGTATTTCGTTAACGAGAGATGGCTGGGCGGCATGCTCACTAACTTCAAGACTATTTCCACAAGAATTCAGAAGTTAAACGATATCAAGAGAATGGAAGAGGACGGAACTTTCGAACAGCTCACAAAGAAGGAAGTTCTGAAGCTGAAGGGCCTCGAGGAAAAGCTCGAGAAGTTCTTAGGCGGCATCAAGGACATGAAGGGTATGCCTGCTGCAATGTTCGTAGTAGACCCTAAGAAGGAAAAGATTGCTGTTAAGGAAGCTAAGATCCTCGGAATTCCTGTTATCGGTATTGTAGATACAAACTGCGATCCTGATGATGTTGATTACGTAATCCCTGCAAATGATGACGCTATCAGAGCTGTAAGACTCATCACTTCTAAGCTGGCTGATGCAGTTATCGAAGGCAGACAGGGCGAATCCATGTCTGAAGCTGCACAGGGCGAAGACGAGCAGGAGACTGCAGCTGAGGCTGAAGCAGCAAAAACTGAAGAAGAATAATCTCTAATTACGTAAATAAATAATCAGGAGGTAGAGAAATGGCAGCAGTAACAGCAGCTATGGTAAAGGAGCTCCGTGAGATCACAGGAGCAGGCATGATGGATTGCAAGAAGGCTCTCGTTGAAACTGAGGGAGACATCGATAAGGCTATCGACGTACTCAGAGAAAAGGGTCTCTCCAAGGCAGCAAAGAAGGCTGGCAGAATCGCTGCTGAGGGTCTCGTTGACTTAGCGTTCAACGCTGATCACACTCAGGCAGCTGTTGTAGAAGTTAACTCAGAAACTGACTTCGTTTCCAAGAACGAAGAATTCAGAGGTTTCGTAACTGACCTGGCTGAGCTCGCACTTACTTCAGATGCTGCAGATATCGAAGCTTTCAAGGCTCTCAGCTTCAAGGATGAGGGTACTGTTGAGGAAGCTCTCACTCAGAAGATCTCCAAGATCGGTGAAAATATGAACATCCGTCGTTTCGAGAAAGTTAATGTACCGGGAACAGTTAATGTCGGATACATTCACGGAAACGGCAGAATCGCAGTAATCGTTTCCTTCAAGACTGATGCTGCATTCGCAGAGATCGAAACTATGGGTAAGGACGTTGCTATGCAGGTTGCTTCCATGAACCCTAAGTTCCTGGACGAATCTGCTATCGGTGAAGATTTCATCGCAAGCGAGAAGGAAGTTCTCCTTCAGCAGGCTCTGAACGAAAATGCTGAGTCCGCTAAGCCAAAGCCACAGGAAATCGTTGAAAAGATGGTTACAGGCAGACTTAAGAAGGAATTAAAGGAACTCTGCCTCGTAGAGCAGAAGTTCGTTAAGGACAACGATGTTACAGTTGCTCAGTACATCGAGAATTCTGCAAAGGCTATCGGCAAGGACGTTGCTATCGTTGGCATGATCCGTTACGAAGTTGGCGAAGGCATCGAGAAGAAGGAAGAGAACTTTGCTGAAGAAGTTGCTAAGCAGCAGGCTGCAGCAAAGAACTAATCCGTTCTGAATGTTTATCGGGACCTGACTTGATCTTCAAGTCAGGTCTTTTTTCATGGAGATGTCAATATGAGTGACAGAATGAGTTCAAAGGAAAGGGCACGTAATAATCTGATTAGTCAGATGCAGAGAATGGGTTATCCATATGAATTTGCATTTCTGATCGCACAGGAGCTGGGCAGCGAGAAGGCCATGGGGAAGATGTCCGGTTTTTTAAGAAATGCGGGTTATGTCAGGATGGAGGCAGTGGCAGACGAAATGGTAGCCATCCTTGAGGACCGGCAGCACTGGATAGAAAAGAAGACTGCAGAATATTACAACAGGAAATACAACGAGCTACTGTATTACGGACTGGACAGTGAGGATGAGGAATAAAAACGATCAAAAATAAATTACAATATTTTACAATTGCCGCTCGCTGTGCTAATATAAGAGTTAGATGCCGAAGGGGGCATGGTCAGCTTTTGTTTTTTACTGGTGCATATTATGAGTTCGGATACAGATACGATATTGAAATTTTTATCTTTACTGAACAGAGTTCCACGGGAACAGAAAAAAACACGGCTTGAGGAAGGCGAGATACTCAGATTGGAGCATATCCTCGCTTACGATCAGGTTATAGAACACTTTTCGAACATACTTGGGATGAAATCCCCTGAGACGGGAGAACATGTGAGACGAGTAGCGGATTATACTGCCTGTTTGTGCAGGAAAATGGAAATGGCTCCGGATGTGATACACGATATTTCCGTTGCATCAATGCTCCATGATATAGGGAAATATCTGATTCCAAACGAAATTCTTGAAAAACGTGGATTCCTCACTGATTCAGAAATCGCTGTGCTCCGTATGCACGTGTTGTACGGAGATCATATACTGTCCGGTGCAAAGAGCCGGGTCATGAGGCTGGCCAGGGATATCGCACGAGAGCATCATGAGCGGTGGGACGGCAGCGGCTATGCACTGGGAAAGAGTGGAACGGAGATCGCCCCGGCTGCCAGGATCGTGGCAGTGGCAGATGTGTTTGACGCCCTGACGGGTCAAAGGAGCTACAAGGAACCCTGGACGCCGGAGGCAGCAAGGGCAGAGATAGCAGCAAAGAGCGGCAGTCAGTTCGACCCGGAAGTCGTGAAGGTATTTGAGAACTGCTTTCCTGAGATACTGGATATCCGGGAAGAATACAGGTTCCGGGAACTCAGGACTGCGTAACCGTCCCGGATTCTGACACGACGGAGATACTTTCAGTAACCGGTGGAGCATCTGTTGTAACCGGGGATGTGTTTTTTTAATGGACGTTCAAAAATGAAAGAAATCAGAGAAACGGAAAACCCGATAACCAACGGGATAATATGGAAACAGCTCCTGATCTTCTTCTTTCCGATCATGATCGGCGCTTTTTTTCAGCAGCTGTACAACACCATGGATGCTGTGATCGTGGGAAATTACATAGGGAAGGAGGCTCTCTCCAGCGTGGGAGGCTCCTCGGGACAGATCCTGATGCTCGTGTTCACAGCCTTTATCGGGCTGGCCACGGGAGCCACTGTGATCATAGCTCAGCACTATGGATCACAGGATCGGGAAAAGCTGGAGAAGACACTGCATACCACCTATGCCTTCGCTGTGGCGGGAGGTCTTCTGATGGGAGCACTGGGGGTATTCTTTTCCAGGTCTTTTCTGGACTTGCTGGACACTCCGGAAAACCTGATGGAGATGTCCGTCACATACGTGAACATACTCATGGGAGGACTGGTGTTCACCCTGATATACAATTTCGGTGCGGGTATACTCAGAGCAGTCGGAGATTCCAGGCGCCCGCTGCACATACTCATCGCCAGCTGCATCCTGAACATAGCGCTGAACTACATATTCGTAGTGATACTGGGACTGGGTGTTGCGGGAGCAGGTGCAGCCACGGTTATCTCCCAGGCTGTGAGCGCCGGGATCATCACCTGGCTGCTGATGTACAGGACCGACGGCATGAGGCTGAAGCTGAGGAAGCTCCGGATTGATCCCGGGGTTCTTGCCAGGGTACTTCGGATCGGAGTTCCCACAGCCTTTGCGGAGTGTATGTACTGCGTTTCCAATCTGATAATCCAGGCCGCCCTCAACAGGATGGGCATTGACCAGGTGGCCGCCTGGACCGCCTACGGCAGGATCGATGCCATGTGGTGGATGATGGACGAGGCCTTTGCCATAGCGGCCATGACCTTTGTGGGTCAGAACTACGGAGCGGGTAAGGCGGACAGGATTCGAAGTGCTACGGCGGAGGTGCTGGGAATGCACATGCTGGTTGGCATCCTGGGATCTGCCATATTTATAGGATTTGCGCCGTCACTGCTGGGTCTTTTTACGGATGACGCGAATGTGATCGCCATCGGAGCCGGGATCGCGAAGATAATCACACCGTTTTACCCGGTGTTCGCCATCTTTGAGATACTCAGCGCTACTCTGAGAGCGGAGAATCACGTAATGTTCTCCACGGGAGTGAACCTCTTCGGCATCTGTGTTTTCCGGATATTCTGGGTCAGGATGATCGCAGATGCGGGGGACTTCAGGTCGGTTATGAACTGCTATCCGATCAGCTGGGTGCTCATCGCTGCACTCATCACCGTGTATTTCGTCATCGTTCAGAGGAAGATACTGCGGGGTCTTGAACAGGACCATCATTGATACGTTTTTATGGAAAAAAATTCCGTGCAGCAAATTCGGATATGAAATGCTGCACGGTTTTTTATTGGTAATAATATTAATCTGATGATAAAACCGGCCTTCGTCAGTCGATCGGTTCGCCGTCCTTGTTGAACAGAGGAAGTCTGTCCAGGAAAATAACGTCTTCGCGTTTTGCTGCGTCACCTTCGGCAAGTATGAATGCACGTCCGACGATATTGCCGCCAACCTGATTTACAAGTTTTTCAATAGACTTGAGAGATTCACCGGTACTGATAACATCGTCAACGATGAGAACTCTTTTGCCTGAGATCAGATCTGCGTCATCTTTGCCGATGCAGAGCGTCTGGATATGGTCTGTAGTTATGGAATCAACTTCAGTGGAGATCACATCGCGCATATACAGCTTTGCTTCCTTACGGAGTACGACATACTTGGAATAGTTGCACTGTCTGGCCATTTCATGTGCGAGAGGAATGCCCTTTGATTCCGCAGTAACAATGATGTCGAAATCAGGAACGCGTTCGAGGAGCGCCGCTGCAGCGTCATCTGTGAGCTCGGGATCACCGAAGATCACGAAGCCTGCGATGCAAAGTTCGTCTGTGAGCCTGCAGATCGGCAGGTGGCGTTCATGGCCGCAGATTGTCATTGTGTAATAAGTGTTGTTCATTACGGATCATATCCTTTCTGTTGGTCCTGGAAAGACTTACATTACAGGGGAAGCAACGAGCTTGACCACGTAGACCGCGAAGAGTACGAATACGACCCACATGATAGGAGTAACTTCCTTGATCTTTCCTGTGCAGACTTTGAGAACTACCCAGGAGAGCATTCCCCACATAATACCTGTAGCAATTGAAGATGTAAACGGCATGAGAATGATCGCAAGATATGCTGCAACCGTATCAGCCACATCATGTTCAAAATCAACATTCTTTACAGAGCTCAGCATGAGAAGACCCACCCATACGAGAGCCGGAGTTGTGGCAAAGCTTGGAATTGCAAGGAAAATCGGTGAGAAGAACAGTGCAGCCAGGAAGAGCACACCGCATGTTGCCGCTGTCAGACCGGTTCTGCCGCCGTTTGCAACACCTGCAGAGGATTCAACATAACTTGTTACTGTGGATGTTCCCACTAACGCACCAACTACTGTACCTACGGCGTCTGCCATGAGAGCGCCCTTTGCGTTTGGAAGCTTGCCGTTTTCATCGATGAGGTCAGCCTTCTGGGCAACGCCGATCAGAGTACCGACTGTATCGAAGATATCTACAAACAGGAAGGAGAATACTACGATGCAGAACTCGAGGATGTTCTCACTGACCCATTTGAAATCAAAAGCCATGAGGTTGTGGTCTGCAGGGAGGAAGTGCTCCATGCTGAAGGAAGGGAAAAGGGATGCATTTCCGATTTCCAGATCAACCACATACCAACCGCCTGCCTGAGCAAACATACCCATGATCCAGGTGATGAGAATACCCAGCAGGATGTAACCTCTTACATTGAAGTGAGAGAGGATGCCTGTGATGATAACGCCAACGATGGCCAGAGAAACCTGTGGTGTACCCAGATCGCCGAAGGTGATCAGTGTGGCACCGTCGTCTGCAACTACGCCGGCATTTTTGAGGCCGATGATAGCGACGAAGAGACCGATGCCGGCTGTGATACCGTACTTGAGGTTCTCAGGAATATCGTTTACGAGTTTTTCACGGAAGTTAGTGAATGAGAGAAGGATGAAAATGATACCTTCTGTCAGTACTGCAGTGAGGGCAACCTTCCATGCTGTGTCCCCGTCAACACCCTGTGACAGGAGTGTCGGCACTACAGTGTATGCAAAATAAGCGTTGAGACCCATTCCGGAAGCCAGAGCAACCGGATAATTTGCAAAGAACGCCATGCATAAGCAAGCAATTCCGGCAGAGATACATGTTGCAGTGAAAACTGAACCGGTATCCATTCCGCTGGCGGACAGGATGCTAGGGTTTACGGCAAGGATGTACACCATTGCCAGGAATGTGGTGAGACCTGAGGACAATTCAGTTCTCACGGAAGTTCCGTGCTGTGAAAGTTTGAATAATTTCTCCATTGAAAAACCTTTATCCTTTCTTGGAAATAAGTAAGAAAATAATAAAACAACACATAATTATAGCAATTTCTGTGGATAAAGTAAACATTTTAACCTTCGATGCCGTGAATGTGTGAAAAGATTAATTAATTGCTAAAAACAGTTCAATTATGTAAAATTAAGATGGTTATGGAGTATGTTGACGTAGGTTGTTAAATAATTGCAATTGTAACGATTGCGTGTGATTACAGGGCGCAGAGGTTAATGTGTCCTGACTGCGTTGATTTTTTGGAGGAATAGAATAGTGAATATCAAGTCACACAGGATAAGACTAAACAGCATGTTAAGCGAGATATCTGTCATCGCAGGGATCGCGGTTAATGTGCTGTTGTTTTTTTTAAGTTATCTGTTTAATCTGCCGACATATTTAGATACCTGCGGAACAATTGCGGTGGCAACATTTGGAGGCATATTCCCGGGAATTCTCGTTGCGGTTGTGACAAATTTATTGTGCGGGCTGTTCTATACACAGACTCTGTATTTTAATCTGATCAACGCATTGGTTGCAATTACCGCAGTCTGGTACGTGAAAAGATATCCTGTGCCAAAAGCAGGCAATGTTGCAAGGCTGATCCTGATTCTCGGAGTGGGAAGCGGAATTTTGGGAGCTTTGTTGCAGATACTGTTGTTCGGAGAACCTCAAAATTCATTTATTAATAATACGAGCATGACTTCGGCAGCGGCGACGGGAATCCCGTTTCTGCCGTCATTTGTATTTGTGAACGTGATTCTCAATATTGTGGATAAGGCAATCGCAGTGGCGATTTCTCTGATTGCATTGAAAGTCATTCCTGAGGACATCCGGAACAGGATCAGATACAGCAGCTGGAGGCAGCGTCCACTTAAAGATGAGGAAATTGAAAAGATCAATGAGCTGGGAAAGACGATAAAAAAATCTGCAAGGGTCAGGATCGCAGCTACATTCGTCTGTACCTGCGGGCTGCTTATGATTGTAATGGGGGTTATAGGAATCCAGTTATACTTTGTCAGCGCAATGGACGACTGTACGATATCTGCGAAAAAAATGACTGAGTTCATTGAAAAAAACAGCAATAGGCAAGAGCTTGAAGAAATAATAGAAGAGGGTGAGTCCGCTCGCGGATATACGAGAATGAGACAGATGATGTACGATCTGCGCAGTACATCAAATGATGTTTCCTATCTGTATATTGTTACAGTCAGTGAGAATGGATTTACTTACGTAATCGACCTGGACGGAGAGGACGGCGTTGAAGCATATGAGCCGGGTACTTACGTGACCGCGAAGGAAGAGTATCTGCCGCATATGGAAGATCTGAACGCGGGAAAAGAGATCGAACCTATAGAAAAGATGGAAGGTTGGAGGCATATCTTGACAGTGCTTCGTCCGGTGAAAAATGAAAAAGGCGATTGCATATGTTACATAGGTGCCGATGTTGTTGTGGATTACATGGCATACTACATGAAGAATTTCATGGTGAGGGTCATATTTCTTCTGTCGGGTTTCTTCATTCTGATCATCGTATATGCGATCTGGCTTACTGATCGTTTTACGGTATTGCCGGTGAGCAGCATGACGGAGTTTTTGCATCGTTTTAACAGCTCCGGAGAATCGCAGGAGGCGCTGGATGAAAATGTGAGAGTTCTGAGGACTTTGGACATAAAAACTGATGATGAGATCGAAGAATTGTACAAGACAATATGTAAAATGACGCTGGATCAGGCGGAAAAGATGCGGAGTATCCGGCGTCTGTCGGAATCCACGGCTAAGATGCAGGACGGACTGATCGTGACTATGGCGAATCTGGTGGAAAACAGGGATTCGGATACGGGAGCTCACGTTCAGAAAACTTCAGCGTATGTAAAGATCATCGTTGAGGGTCTGAAGAAAAAAGGGTATTATGCCGAGAAAATAACAGACAAGTATATGTCCGATGTGATTCGAAGTGCGCCTCTTCACGATGTGGGCAAAATTAATATTCCGGACAGTGTCCTCAACAAGAGAGGCAAACTCTCGGATGAGGAATTTGAGATAATCAAGACTCATACCACGGCCGGAAAGCGGATAATGGAAAGGGCAATCGAAACGGTTGAAGGGGAGAACTACCTCAAAGAAGCCAGAAATATGGCAGCTTATCATCATGAAAGATGGGATGGAAGGGGATATCCTGAGGGTCTTCATGGCGAGGTGATCCCGCTTTCCGCGAGGATCATGGCAATTGCGGATGTGTTCGACGCGCTGACTTCTCCGAGGGTATACAAACCGGCTTTTCCGCTGGACAAGGCGCTGGCCATGATTCAGGAAGGTTCGGGAACACAGTTTGATCCTAAATGCGTGGAAGTCTTTATGGACTCGATACCTGAAGTCAAGGTGATATTGAACAAATACAACAATTTTGTGTAAATGGAGGAAGCCCGTGAAGAGTATGAGAAAAAAGAGAAGAGCCACAGCTGCTGTTCTTGCTGTGATCTGTATGCTCACCGGACTTTTGGCAAGTACAGTGACGGTTACAGCAGATGAAGAAAAACCCGTGAACACATTACCGGATGAGATGTATGCAGAAGGTGGCGGTGGATATGCTGTCAGTAATCAGCTGCCGGATATCAGTTCAACATACGTGATCTACGATGCGTCCAACGGACTACCGATCTCCGATGCGATGTTTCTCATGGGATCCCAGTCGGGGCACGTATGGATCGGCGGATATGGGGGCGTACTGCGCTTTGACGGCTCTGAATTCCGGATGATGGATAAGGAAACAAATGCCACCAGTGCCAGAGCTTTTTTCGAAGATCATAAGGGCCGCATCTGGGTGGGAACCAACGACAATGGCGTCGTTGTATTCGATGGAGATAAATCAACCCATTACTCCATGGATGACGGTCTGCCGTCCTCTTCGATCAGGATCTTTTCTGAAGATAAAGATGATAATGTGATCATAGGAACGACTGCCGGTCTCTGTTATGTGGATGAAGATGATAAATTACATCGTTTCTCAGATGAGCGAATTGATGACGAACGAATTCTGAAATTGGAATCGGATAAGTCCGGCAGGGTGTATGGTCAGACTTCCAGTGGAAAGATCTTTACCATTAAAAATCTCAGCATTGAAAAATTTTATAACAGCAGTGATCTGGGATTCAGCAGGATAACAAGCCTCGTGCCCGCCCCTGCAGCAGACGGGATGATCTACCTCGGAACGCAGAATGAGGGGGTATATTACGGAAAATTCGGAGCTCAAGCTGCAGAGATGAAACGCATAGACGTTTCGCCACTGGAGGGAGTTCACTGGTTGAATTATGACTGCAACAGGGTGTGGGTTTCATCCACATCACAGGTCGGCTACATAGATGAAGACAACCGCTTTAATCTTCTGGAGAATCTGCCCTTTGACAGCGGCATAGAGATGGTGACATCGGATTATCAGGGAAACATCTGGATAGCCTCTTCCACACAGGGAGTTGTGGAGATCGCAGCTAATTATTTTGTCAGCATTTCTGACATTGCAGGTTTGTCACCTGAAACCGTTAACGCAGTACATATTCACGGAGATTCAATGTTTATCGGAATGGATAACGGACTGGCGATTTTTCGTGAAGACGGTTCACTGGTGGAGAACGCGTTGACAGAGTATCTGAGGGACACCAGGATCCGGTGCATTACAGAGGATCCGGATGGGAATCTGTGGATCGGAACATATACCAATGACAAGGGACTGGTCCGTTATTCACCGGATGGCGTGATTACAGGCTATACTACTGAGAACGGAATGCTCAACAACCAGGTCAGATGTGTAAGTGTTGCCGGTGACGGCAGCATTTTGGCGGGAACCAATGACGGACTGGCTGTGATAAAGGACGGAAATGTGATCCGGACGCTGGGTATGGACTCGGGCTTAAAAAACGGCGTTTTCATCACAGTGTGTGAAGGTGCTGACGGAAAGATCTATGCCGGCAGCGACGGAGACGGAATCTACGTAATAGACGGGACTGAATTTAAAAAGCTGGGCCGCAGGGATGGTCTGACCAGCGATGTTGTGATCAGGATCAAGCGTGACGACGAAAGAGGTGTTCTGTGGGTGATCACCTCAAATTCGATAGAATATTATAAAGACGGGAAAATGAAAACAGTCTCAACTTTCCCGAACAGTAATAATTACGATATATTTTTTGACCGGAGCAACACAGCCTGGGTTTTATCCTCATTCGGCGTGCTGAGCATGAATGGGGATGATATCATTAATGACAGCATTTCCGAATATAATTTATATTCTATAACCGGTGGTCTGCCATTTCTTCCTACAGGGAATTCCTACAGCTATATGACGGGTGAGGGAGATTTCTACATCGCCGGACGTATGGGCGTCATGGGTCTGAATGTTGAAAAATTCAAGGATTTTGATCGAAGGATCAAGCTGGATGTGAACTACATCACCTGCGATGGCGAACCTGTAATCCCCGGGGAAGAGGGAATATATGAAATCCCTGCTTCAGAGGGACGTATTCAGATAGCCGCATCTGTAATGGATTACTCGTTGATGGATCCCATGGTGCGGATCTATCTTGAGGGGAGCGGAGACAACGGCGTTACTGCACCTATGAGCAAGCTTTCCCAATTGGAATATACAGGACTTCCGTATGGCCAGTATACACTTCACATACAGATAATGGATGACAATCAGTCGGAAGTGCTTTACGAAGAAACTTTTCCGGTAAATAAAAAACCGAGGATTTCTGAACTGGCGATCGTCCATATTATTTTCCTCACACTGCTGATCTGCGGCGCAGGCTTTGTGGTCTGGCGGTTGATGAGTGTGACAGTGATCCGTAAACAATATGATGAGATCAATCTGGCAAAGGAAGATGCAGAACGGGCAAATACAGCTAAATCCAGGTTTCTTGCCAACATGTCTCATGAGATAAGAACGCCTATTAATACCATCATGGGAATGGACGAAATGATCTTAAGAGAGGACTCCACGGGTGTTCCGAAGGAATATTACATGTCGGTAATGAATTATTCCTTTGACATCTGGAACGCCTCCCAGTCACTTCTGGAACTCATCAATGACCTTCTGGATATTTCAAAAATAGAGTCGGGAAAGATGAATCTGGTGGAGCAGGAATACGATACGCAGGACATGTTCCGGCAGATCGTCTCCATGATCCGGATCAAAAGTACGGAAAAGGAACTTACCTTTGATGTTGTTATAGATGAAATTATGCCAAAGCGCCTTTTCGGCGACGCCGGCAAGATCAAACAGATACTGATAAATCTTCTCACCAATGCAGTTAAATACACAGAAAAGGGCGGTTTTATCCTCAACGCTTCCATGGAGGCAAGAGAGGATGACATATGTGAGCTCCGGCTTTCGGTAAAGGATACAGGGGCAGGCGTAAAGGAAGAGGATCTGGAGAAGTTGTTCACCGCCTACGAAAGACTGGAAGAGGAAAAGAACAGCGCGATCCAGGGCACAGG
>JAIKWW010000025.1 GCA_024684465.1 Clostridia bacterium
CCGACCACTTTTCCTACGCAAGACTTCTTCGTTTCTGCGCCCCCACCATGGGCATGATGGTGTTCACCTCCATCTATTTCGTAGTGGACGCCTTCTTTATCTCAAATTACGCAGGCAAGGAAGCTTTCGCGGGAGTGAGCCTGATCCTGCCGGTACTCACCGCCATGGCGGCCCTTGGCATGATGACCGGAATGGGAGGCACCGCCCTGGTTTCCAAGGTCTTTGGCGAGGGAGACAGGGACAGAGCTCAGCGGTATTTTTCCATGGTCATCGAATTCACGCTGATCTTCAGTACGATCCTGGGTCTGATCGTCGCCTTCTTCATGAAGGACATCGTTCTGGCGCTGGGGGCCACCCCCGAGATCATGGATTACGCCGTCATCTACGGCAGGATCGGTTCCGCGCTGAACTTTCTGTACACCATGCAGTACATGTTTCAATCCCTTATGGGCGTTGCGGAACGGCCGAACCTGGCACTGACCTTCACCGTAGCCGCCGGCTTTCTGAACGTTTTTCTGGACTGGTTGTTCGTGTGCATGCTGGACTTCGGCGTGGCAGGTGCCGCCGCAGCCTCATCCATATCCGAAGTTGCCGGAGGGCTGGCTCCTCTGGTCTATTTCACCCTGCCAAACAGCACGGACTTCCGTTTCTTCCCGGTGATCCCGGAGTTCATGCCCATGTTAAAAGCTATGGTAAACGGCCTGTCCGAGCTCATGAACACCCTGTCCTTTTCCATCGTCACCATAGCTTACAACTTTCAGCTTTTGAAGTACTCCGGTTCAGACGGAGTGGCTGCCTACGGCGTAGTGATCAACATCGTATACATTTTTCTCGGAGCCCTCATCGGCATAACCATGGGAGCTGTGCCTATAGTAAGTTACCACTTCGGAGCCAGAAATCACCATGAGCTGAACAATCTGCTCCGGAAGGTAATGGTCATCGAATTTTGCTGCGGAGCACTCATGTTCATCCTGAGCCAGCTCACAGCCACGCCTCTTTCCATGCTTTTCACGGGCTACGACCCGGGCCTGCAGGAAATGACGGAATACGCCTTCAGATTGTTCGTAACCGGATTTTTCCTGGCAGGCGTGAACACTTATACGGTATCCTTCTTCACAGCCCTGAACAACGGCTTGATTTCCGGAGTCCTTTCGATTTTCAGAGCTCTGATAATCCCGCTGACGGCAGTGCTTATCATGCCGGCGCTGTTCGGTCTGAACGGCATATGGTGGACACAGCTCATCACAGAAGTGCTTTCCCTGATCGTCATGGTCGCGGCTCTGCTCCGCTTCGACAGGGATTACCATTACCTGAGGCCGTAAAAGATCACGGATCGATCTCCCCGGGGGACCCTTTCCCGTCTGGCTTCATTAGTATTATCAATGGCGGGAGCCTTCCCGGCGCGTATAAACCGAATAAAATATAAAACGGCGCAGCTGTCCCGCTGCACCGTTTTTATTTTGCCCGAAGGCCTGTATTCTTTTTTCGTGTCGTGCGGCCGGTGTCACACTACAGCGTGATAATGCCGAATACGCTGAGTACTGATGTGATCAGGATGACGATTACGAAGATCGGGCAGAGCCATGTGATCATGAAGTTGAACAGAGCCTTGCCCTTGAACGGCTGACCCTCTGCTTCGATCTCTGCCGCAATAGCCGCTTTCTTCAGGACTCTCGTGATCAGGATGCATGTGCAGAGCGCCGCGATCGGCATCATTACGGAGTTCGTCAGGAAGTCGAAGAGATCCAGGAACTGCATGCCGAATACTGTGACATTGGCCAGAGGGCCGTATCCCAGTGCTGAAAGGCTTCCCAGAACTACCATGATAGCGCCTGTGAGCACTGTGCTGGACTTTCTGCCCCAGCCCAGTTCGTCTTCAAATGTCGCTACAGCAGCCTCTGCAAGAGCGATGGCAGATGTCAGTGCCGCAAAGAGAACCAGGATGAAGAACAGGAGTCCGATCAGCTTTCCTGCAGCCATGTCTGCGAAGATCTTAGGCATCTCAACGAACATGAGAGACGGGCCTGCCATCAGCTGGTCACCTGCATTTGCTCCGCCGTATGCAAATACTGCAGGGATGATCATGAGACCTGCCAGGATCGCGATGCCTGAGTCGCAGATGATTACCTGGAATGTGGTCTTTTCGATGGAAACATCACGCTTCATGTATGAACCGAAGGTGATGAGGATACCCATGGCGATGGACAGGGAGTAGAACATCTGAGTCATAGCCTGTACGATGGTCGCCAGTGAGAAATCGCTTAACTTAGGCACCAGGAAGTAGCTCACGCCTGCCATAGCGCCCGGTCTCGTCATGGAGAATATGGCGATGATGACCGCCAGCAGGATCAGAACAGGCATCATGAACTTTGATACTCTCTCGATACCGTTTCTTACACCGTTGAAAATGATCATTAATACTGCGATCATGAATACCAGGAAGAAGATCTCCGCCTCGTATCCGTTTGTTATGAAATTGCCGAAATAGCCGTCTGCAGCCATATCTTCAGGCTTTCCTACGATGTACGTAACCAGATACTTGATTACCCATCCGCCGATAACCGAATAATACGGAACGATCAGCATAGGTACAACGGCGTTGAGCCAGCCGCCGGCCTGGAAGAATGCTCCCCTGCCGCTTGCCTGATATGCTCCCACAGGGGATCTTCTGGTAATTCGGCCCAGGGTGGTCTCTGCCATGATCATGCTGTAGCCGAAGGTCACTGCAAGGATGATGTAAACCAGCAGGAATATTCCGCCACCGTATTTTGCTGCAAGATAAGGGAAACGCCAGATGTTTCCGAGGCCTACTGATGCTCCCGCAGCGGCGAGCACGAAGCCCAGTGTACCGGAGAAGCTGCTGCGCTTCTTTCCGGATCCGTCATTGCTCATTTTTTCACCTCTTAATTTCTCGAATAAAAATATAATTGCTTTCAATCGCCGGTAACAGATGCGACAACTCTCCGTTTCCGGGATATATAATGAAAATGATACATCCAAAACATGTGATTGTCAAATAATCAAATTGCCAAATAAATTATTTTGAAAACACGGTTTTCAGACATATTTCTGCATATTTTTCGTGTTTTAAAATTCAGAAAAAATGCATTTCGGAAATTATACACCGGCACGGTTATAAAACGGTTAAACATAAAGAAGAACCCGCCCCAGCCGGCAGGTTCTTCTTTATGTCGCGGATATATCTTACAGATAGAACAGGAGATCGGAGTAAACCGGGAACGGCCAGTAATCCTCGTCTGTTACAGCTTCCAGCTTGTCTGCTGCAGCTCTTGCAGCAGACATGTCAGCCAGGATCACGTCGTGATAGTATCTCATCGCCTTCTCGCCGTCTTCCGGTACTGCAGCCAGATCTGCGTCCAGCTTGTCCACAACTTCGCTGAGTTCATCTGTGAGAGTTGCCATCTTTTCGGCAGTCTTCTTTTCGTAAGCGGAGGACAGGCCTGCAGCGCCGAGTTCGTTCAGTCTGCCGCAGAGCTCTGCAGTGTATGCTGAAACTGCAGGAAGGATCTGACGTCTGATCATGTCGGAGGTAGTGCGGCCTTCGATGCCGATCTGCGCGTTGTAAGCTTCAACGTGGATGTTGTAGCGCGCGCAAACTTCTTCTGCAGTGTATACGTCGTTGTCAACGTAAAGCTTGACATTCTTGTCAGCGATATATGTAGGAAGAGCGTCCGCAGTGGATGTCAGGTTGGACAGTCCGCGCTTCTCTGCCTCCTCGATCCAGGAATCGTCGTAGCCGTTGCCGTTGAAGATGATCCTCTGGTGATCAGTGAGGATCTTCTTGATGAGTGCCTGCAGATCCTTCTGGAAGTCCTTGCTGCCCTCCAGTTCATCTGCTATCTGCTTGAGTTCCTCAGCCATGATGGTGTTCAGCGCGATGTTCGGACCTGAAACGGACTGTGCGCTGCCCAGCATACGGAACTCGAACTTGTTGCCTGTGAAAGCCATAGGGGACGTTCTGTTTCTGTCTGTGTTGTCCTGAGGGATAGGAGGCAGCGTGTCAACGCCGATCTCCAGCGTGTGCTTGCCTGCGTCTGTATAGCTCTCACCTGTGATGATGGAATTGACGACTGCTTCCAGCTCATCTCCCAGGAAGATGGACAGGATAGCAGGAGGTGCTTCCTGAGCTCCCAGTCTGTGGTCGTTTCCTGCGGATGCGACTGTGCATCTGAGAGCATCCTGATACTCGTCGACGCCCTTGATGAACGCGGAGAGGAACACCAGGAACTGAGCGTTCTGGCTCGGAGTGGAGCCCGGCTTCAGCAGGTTCTCGCCTCTGTCTGTGGCCAGGGACCAGTTATCATGCTTTCCGCTTCCGTTAATTCCTGCGAAAGGCTTCTCGTGGATCAGGCACTTCAGGTTGTGTCTGTCAGCGACTCTCTTCATCATCTCCATAGCCAGCTGGTTCTGGTCACCTGCCTGGTTTGCATCAGCGTAGACCGGAGCCATCTCGTGCTGAGCCGGAGCAACTTCATTGTGCTTTGTCTTGGAAAGAACTCCAACCTTCCAGAGTTCGTTGTCCAGGTCTCTCATGAATTCAGCAACTCTGGTCTTCAGCTGTCCAAAGTAGTGGTCGTCCAGTTCCTGACCGCGAGGCGGCTTGTTGCCGAAGAGGGTTCTTCCTGTGAGCTTCAGGTCCTCTCTCTGGTTGTACATATCTTTATCGATGAGGAAGTACTCCTGCTCGGAACCGCACTGTGCGGAAACTCTCTTGGATTCAGTGTCTCCGAAGAGCGCCAGGACTCTGAGAGCCTGCTTGCTCAGCGCGTCCATGGATCTCAGCAGCGGAGTCTTCTTATCCAGCGCCTGTCCGCCGTAGGAAAGGAAGATCGTAGGGATGTAGAGGGAACCGTCCTTTACGAATGCGTAAGACGTCGGATCCCATGCCGTATATCCTCTCGCTTCAAATGTGGAACGAAGTCCGCCGGAAGGGAATGAGGAAGCGTCAGGCTCACCCTTTGTCAGCTCCTTGCCAGAGAATTCCATGACGATCTTGCCGCCTTCAGCCGGATTGATGAAGCTGTCGTGCTTCTCAGCGGTTACGCCTGTCATAGGCTGGAACCAGTGTGTATAGTGAGTTGCACCCTTTTCCATCGCCCACTGCTTCATGGCCTCAGCAATCTCATTTGCCGTATCTATATCCAGCTGATGTCCGTTTGTTACGCATTCCTTCCAGCTGTTGAAAGTTGCTGAAGAAAGACGTTCCTTCATGGTGTCTTCGTTGAATACCATGCTGCCGAACAACTCAGGTAATTTCATCTCTTTAATCTCTGCCATATTGCCTCCCCGACCGCCTCCCTGATGCGGTCATTCACAAAGCTGCTGTTTATAAAAATAATAGAAAAAGGGTCTGCAACACCCATGTTGCAGACCCCTTTGTCTGTATGTGATTATTATGCTACAAAATTCTGATTTGTAAACCCCCATTTTTATTTTGAAGGATGTTTTTATTTATATACAATTCACAAAGGTAAAGGCACAACAATCCGGAATAGACGAAGGACTTATCGTAAAACTCAGGGAACGGTCATCCATCCTCTTATACCGGATGTCGGTCATGCTCCGCCCCGCGGACAGGACTTCATGCGCCAGAGCCGGCCAGTTGACCTCATGGTTGTCCACGACAGAGGAGTAGGATGACCCCTCCAGGGTATTTCTGCTGATGCCGGCCATTTTGCAGAATTGCTCATTAACAAACAGGATCTTCAGATCAACCGGTTGTCCGCCCTCATCCCGGATGAGCTGCGCCACTGCGTATGCCACCGGCAGATCCTTATAGAAGTCCGGTCTGTCCGGATATTCCGAATCCACCAGTTTAAAGACCTCGGGAGCACCTTTCGACGCCTCTCCTTCAGCCCGCTCATTTCCGTCAAATCTGGCTGCGGACATGACAAGGATCACAGAATATGCATCGTTGACGGGATTCTTCTCGATCCGACGCACATTCACGTTGACCACAAGACGCGCCTTCTCAATGGAGATATTCCCTGTGGACACCCATTCTTCCAAATGAACGCACTTCGCAATCGCCGAGCTTATGCCCTTTGTTATCGCATTGTCATCGTCCACCTTTATGCGCATGGTGCCGTCATACAGATCGATGTCGTAAATGCGGGTTATCATGCTGTGATAGATGCTGTTGCAGCGGAGGAGCCTGATATGACCGAACCCGCTGCATTCCAGTATGGCCACTCCGGTGCCCTCGTAATACCTGCCAAGACCGTAGCTCACCCTGGAGAACGGTTCATCAAGGCTCGCCCTGCCGATCTTTTCCGAGTATTCCGCTTCCTCCGCAGACTCGTAGTCCAGACCGAACTTTCCCCAGTTGAACTCGATTATCCGGCTCACGGAGATTGCCTTCGCGAACTGATACCCCTGCAGTTTGTCACAGCCTACAGTCTTCAGGAACCTGTACTGTTCAGGAGTCTCAACGCCCTCCACCAGAGTATCGACACCCAGTTCCATGGCCATTTCTATTATCTTGGTCAGGATCACGGAGTTCTTGCGGCTCTTGTCGAATCCGCTCATGAACTTCATGTCCATCTTTATCAGATCGAAATCGAAATCCTGAAGAACATTCAGCGATGAATATCCGCTTCCGAAATCGTCCATCCAGATCTTAAACCCGGCTCTGTGCAGCCGTCTCATCTGTTTCCGGATGTAATCCCTGTCCTGCCCGGTGACACTCTCTGTCAGCTCGATGATCAGCAGCGACGGGTCCAGGCCCGCCTGTCTTACCCTGAGGTCGATCTCCGAAACTATGTCACAGTACTGGAAGTCATACCTGGACAGGTTCAGTGACACCGGAACCAGCGGAATGCCAGCCTCCTTCTTGCGGGCAAAGTCCTCCAGTATCCTGTCTGCCATGTAGAGATCCAGCTTGTAGATCACCTTGGCGTCCTCCAGTACCGGAATGAATTCTCCCGGCATTATCACGCCCCGTTCCGGATCTATCCACCGGGCAAGAGCCTCTTCATTGCAGATCTTCCCCGAAAAACCGCGGACGATCGGCTGATAAAACGCCCTGATCCATTTTTCCTTCAGAGCCCTGTTAAAATTGTTCAGCACATATGTCCTGTTTATGTCTTCAGACATCATCTTCTGGTCATAGTAGATGAACCTGGACCGCAGCGCCGTCCTGTCCACATCGCATGCGATCTTGGCCCTGTCGCAGCAGACGCTTATCTCGACCTGGCCATAGGTGTCAAGATAGATTCCCGCCCTCACCGGGAGAGACTTTCCCCCGTTGACATGCTTCATGTCCTCAAAGATTGAGCCGATCACTCCCTCTATGTCCCTGGAATCAGTGCACACTGCAAAATGGTCCTCGCCGAACCGGGCACAGTCCTCATTGCTGAAGTAATGCCTCAGCAGGTCTGCGAAGGCCATCATCAGCTTGTCTCCCTCCTCCAGACCGTATTTCCCGTTGAACTGCTTCATTCCCGTCAGATCAAAGGCAACGATGGCGGGAACGCCTCCCCGCTCCTTTATCATGCTCCTCATGGACTCTGCGAGCTTCAGAAAATATCCTATGTTCGGAAGACCTGTCAGGTGATCGTAATAATTCTCCTTCACCCTGAGATCGCTCAGGCGGAGCTCACCGAATTCGCTCTCCAGTTCAGGAGGCAGGTTGCTGTACAGATCCCCGCTGCGGATGCGTGCAAGATCGGAGTGAATGGATTCATCCATGTACTGCACCACCGAGAGCGCAGTGCCGTCCCGTGTGACATAACGTCTGCCCTGGGCGTGGATAATACGGTATTCATCGTGAAATACAGACCATACGCGATAAACCACATCATAAACTCCGCCATCCCTGGCAAAACTGTTTGCCTGATTGCTCACCCTCTGTCTGTCATCCGGATGGGTTCCCCTGAACATATCCGAGTTCATGAGAAGACAGGCCTCCTCCCGTGACAGATGGATCAGACCGCAGAAACCATCGGACACCAGAAGTGTCACGATCCTGTTATCGATATATTGGTATATGGCAAACGGAACATTGAGTGATTCCAGTATTCTTCTGTTTTTATCCTCAAAATGATATTCTTTCATTGCAGATATCTCCAATCGATGGCAGGGTAATTCTTTTTTGTACCGAATATATTATCGGCTCATATATAGTTTATAATAACAATGAAGGAGAATAAAGTAATATTAATACAATTCGCCCATGTGAAAAATGTAACTCGAAAACAGAAAGGATCAACGATGTATACATACACCAGAAGAGCACATTACCATGAAACCGACAAGATGGGTATCATTCACCACTCCAACTACGTCAAGTGGATGGAAGAAGCGCGTATCGAATTCATGGATCACATAGGGATGTCA
>JAIKWW010000072.1 GCA_024684465.1 Clostridia bacterium
TCAGGAAAAGGGCGCAGGCAGACTCAGGATCACGTCGAAAAAGCAGGCTGATCAGATTCTGAAGGACGTGGACAGGGAAAACTTCAAAGTTGTAAAGGTGACTGAGAAGGAAAAGAAGACCAGACCTTCGGCGCCTTTTACCACATCCAGCATGCAGCAGGCGGCGTCCACCAGAATCAATTTCAATCCAAAGAAGACCATGAAGGTGGCACAGGAACTCTATGAAGGTGTTAACATCGGAAGAGGCACGGTGGGTCTCATCACTTACATGAGAACCGACAGTGTGAGAATTGCCGATGAGGCCAGAGCGTATGCACAGTCTCTCATAAAGCAGGAATTTGGTCAGGAGTACGTGGGCGCAGGTATCTTCAGCAACAAAAAGAAGGGCAGCCAGGATGCGCACGAGGCGATACGTCCGGCGGATCCGGGACTCAGACCTGATGATATCCGGGATTCACTCACGTCGGATCAGTACAAACTGTACAAGCTGATATGGACCAGATTCATGGCGAGCCAGATGGCTGATGCGCTCTATGACGGTGTAAGTGCTGATATCCGGAGTGGAAAGTGCCTTTTCAGGGCTGCCGGTTCAAAGGTTAAATTTGAGGGTTATCTCAAAGTCTACAACAACACGGAAGAAGAGAAAAAGTCCATGATCCCTGCGCTTGAAGCCGGGGAAAATCTCAAGAATACAGCTCTCGAACAGGAACAGCACTTTACACAGCCGCCGTCGAGGTTTACTGAAGCCAGTCTGGTAAAGAAGCTGGAAGACAGCCAGATAGGCAGGCCGAGTACATATGCTCCGATCGTGGGAACTCTCACTGAGCGCAGATATGTGAAGCGTGAGAAAAAGACGCTTTTCCCTACGGAGCTGGGCATGACTGTGGATGGCATGATGGAAGAGTATTTCAAGGATATCGTAGATTCCAAGTTCACCGCTGAGATGGAGAACAAACTGGACTCTGTGGAAGAGGGCGAGATCCGCTGGAGAAAGGTCGTGGGCGATTTCTACGGACCTTTCAACAAGGAACTGGAGTTTGCTGACAAGTCCATCGAGAAGGTTGAGATCGAGGATGTGGAGATAGGCAGAGAGTGTCCTGAATGCGGAAGACCTCTTGTGATGAAACAGGGACGCTTTGGCGAATTCATCGCATGCAAGGGATATCCTGAGTGCAAGCACACAGAAACTATCATGCATACTCTGGGGGTTCAGTGCCCGGCATGCGGGAAGGAACTGGTTCAGAGGCGCAGCCGCAAGGGCAAGTATTTCTACGGCTGTTCAGGTTATCCGGAATGCAATGTGGTATTCTGGAACAAGCCGGTTAACAGAAAGTGCCCGAAATGCGGATCTATCCTGCTTGAAAAGGTCAGCAGGAACGGCAAGCTTTACGTGTGCTCATCCGAAGAATGCAAATATACGGAGAAGGCTGAAGACAACAGGAACGAATAGCAGCTTATACTATGGCTGACGGATTTGAAATATCGGAATACGGAGGTACAGAATTGGCAAAGATAGAATTCCATGCGACTACGATCGTAGCTGTAAAAAAGGGAGATCAGGTTGCAATCGCCGGTGACGGCCAGGTTACCATGGGCGAGCATACCATTATGAAAAATAAGGCTCAGAAGGTAAGAAAGATATTCAACGACACCGTGCTCAGCGGATTTGCGGGTTCGGTAGCAGATGCTTTTTCGCTGACTGAGATGTTTGAAAAGAAACTCGAGGAATACCAGGGAAATCTCAAGCGCGCTGCTGTGGAACTTGCACAGAAGTGGAGATCTGAGAGCGGCATGAGAAATCTGGAGGCCCTGATGATCGTGGCAGACAAGGATAATCTGCTGGTTATCTCAGGCAACGGTGAGGTCATCGAGCCGGATGACGATTTCGTGGCCATAGGTTCCGGCGGAAATTATGCCTACGCAGCAGCCACAGCTCTCTGCAAGCACACGGATATGTCAGCGGAGGAAATCGCCAGGGAGGCTCTCAATATTGCAGCTTCCATCTGTGTATATACAAATTCAAACATCAAAGTCCTGACGCTGTAGCGGGATTCCGGATCGGCAGATCCGTATCATCACAGGCTTGACATGAAATATAAAAGGAGCGTATTAATGGATGAACTGAAGAGCATGACTCCGAAGGAGATCGTTGCAGAACTTGACAAATATATTATCGGACAGGGAAGCGCCAAGAAATCGGTGGCTATCGCCCTGAGAAACAGACACAGAAGAAACAAGTTGTCTGACGAAATGAGAGAGGAAATCACCCCTAACAACATTCTCATGATCGGACCTACCGGCTGCGGAAAGACAGAGATCGCCCGCAGACTGGCAAAGATCATGAAGGCACCTTTTATCAAAGTTGAGGCCACCAAGTTCACAGAAGTGGGCTATGTGGGCAGGGACGTGGAATCCATCGTCAGAGATCTGGTGGAAGCTTCTATAAGAATCACCAAGAAGCAGAAGATGGAAGAAAAGTATGATCTTGCTGCGGATATTGTCGAAGATAAACTTACAGATGCACTCATGCCGAAGAAGCAGAGCAGCGAGCCTGTAAATACAAACGGACAGAACAACAATCCTTTTGCATTTCTGTCAAATATCCCGGGCATGAATGCCTACTTCCCGCCTCAGCAGAATCAGCCTCAGCAGCCACAGGAGGACCCGGAGGCTGCCGCAGGAAGAAAGCTGGCGAAGGAACAGATCAAGCAGCAGCTCAGAGACGGCCTTCTGGAAGAACAGATGGTGGAAATCGATGTTGAGGACCTGAAGGGCAACACTATCGATCTGGGCGGAAATGAGAATATGAGCATCAGCATCGGGAGCATCTTCGGCAACAATATGCCTAAGAAGATGAAGAAGAGAAGAGTGAAGGTCAAAGATGCCCGCAAGATCCTCCTTGACCAGGAGGCTCAGAATATGCTGGATATGGATCAGGTAAATGCCGAAGCGGTGGATAATGCTGAACAGAACGGCATCGTATTCATCGATGAGATCGACAAGATCGCAGACAACTCCGAGTATGGTCACGG
The DNA here is from genome assembly GCA_024684465.1 of Clostridia bacterium. GTDB lineage: Bacteria > Bacillota > Clostridia > Peptostreptococcales > Anaerovoracaceae > JAIKWW01. The sequence goes on from JAIKWW010000072.1 coordinate 3,033, forward strand.
CCCGGGCGTGTCCAGAGAGGGTGTGCAGAGGGACATCCTTCCAATAGTGGAGGGCAGCGTTGTAAATACCAAGTACGGTCCGGTAAAGACTGATCACATGCTGTTCATCGGCGCAGGTGCTTTCCACGTTTCAAAGCCGGAGGATCTGATCCCTGAGCTTCAGGGAAGATTCCCGATCAGAGTTGAACTGGAAAATCTCACAAAGGAAGATCTGGCAAGAATTCTCACAGTGCCGAAGAATGCCCTTGTGAAGCAGCACAAGGAGCTTCTTGAGACGGAAGGGATCACCATAACCTTTACTGATGACGCTGTAGAGGAGATTGCTGAGATCGCATTTAAGGCAAATGAAACTCAGGAGAATATCGGGGCGAGAAGGCTGAACACCATCATGGAGAAGCTGGTGGAGGATGTTTCGTTCCAGCTGCCTGATCCTGAGATCAAAGAAGTTACAATCGATAAGAAATTCGTAGACGACAAATTTGAGGAAAACCTCAAAGCTGACGATCTGGAAAGATATATTCTGTAATATATGTTTGAATTCAACGAGAACAATGAAGTGCTGGACAGCACCGTTCAGCACGTTATATTGGTAGGCGTAAGCTTCGGAGAGGACATCAGCTCATCCATGGATGAACTTGAGGGACTTGCGGAAGCGGCGGGAGCGGAAATTCTCGGACGCATGGAACAGGCCAGGGAACGGGCAGACAAAGCCACTTACATCGGAAAGGGCAAGGTTCAGGAACTGGCAGAGATCTGTGAGAATATGGGGGCTGATACCGTCATTTTCAACAATGAGCTCACCGGCATGCAGCTGAGAAATCTGGAAGAACAGACAGGTGTCACGGTCATAGACAGGACGATACTCATTCTGGACATCTTTGCCCGTCGCGCCACTTCCAACGAGGGTAAACTTCAGGTGGAGCTGGCTCAGCTGAAATACAGACTCCCGAGACTGACCGGCATGGGCAGGTCGCTGTCCCGCACCGGCGGCGGAATCGGAACCAGAGGTCCCGGAGAAAAGAAACTGGAAACTGACAGACGTCATATCCAGTCGAGAATAGATGAGATCCGCAGAGAGCTGCAGGAAGTTCGCAGGTCGAGGGAGGTTCAGAGGAGTCGCAGAAAAAAGAGTGACGTTCCGGTGGTCTCACTGGTGGGTTATACGAATGCGGGTAAGTCTGCGATAATGAACGCTCTGCTCAAAAGGGGAGAGAAAGAGGACAAGTCAGTTTTCGAAAAGAATATGCTCTTTGCGACGCTGGATGTTTCTCAGAGGAGAATCGAACTGGAATCGAACAGGGCATTTATCCTGATCGATACGGTGGGCTTTGTCAGCAGACTTCCTCCAGCGTGCTCTTGAATGCCTCCACCAGCGAATGGGGCAGTTTGCTGACAAAGCCCACCGTATCGATCAGGATA
>JAIKWW010000105.1 GCA_024684465.1 Clostridia bacterium
ATAATCCTCACTGTTCTGTTCCGCCAGAGCAGTCAGCACACGGAGAGCATACCTTCCCTTAGTTGAAATCATCATGGTCTTCCGTCCCTCATCACGCCTTGAAAAGCTCCGTGGAAAGATATCTGTCTCCTCCGTCAGGAAGTATGACCACGATATTTTTCCTCTCATTCTCCGGACGCTTTGCCAGCTCCGCAGCCGCCCATACAGCGGCTCCGGAGGAAATTCCCACCAGAAATCCTTCACTGGCTCCGATTTTCCGTGCCGTTTCAAAAGCATCTTCATTTCTGACAGTTATGATCTCGTCCGCCAGCGACACATTCATAACCTCGGGAACAAATCCTGCTCCAATGCCCTGGATCTTGTGAGATCCCGGATTTCCTCCGGAGAGCACCGGACTGTCCGCAGGCTCTACCGCCACCAGCTTCACATCAGGATTTACGCTTCTCAGATATTCGCCGGTTCCTGTAAATGTTCCGCCGGTTCCCACTGCACTGACGAAGATATCCACCTGACCGTCAGTATCCTTCCAGATCTCAGGACCCGTGGTATCCCTGTGCGCCTGCGGATTGGAAGGATTCACAAACTGTCCGGCTATGAAGCTGCCCGGAGTCTCCGCAGCCAGTCTGTCGGCCTCTGCGATAGCACCCTTCATTCCCTTGCTTCCTTCCGTGAGCACCAGCTCCGCTCCATACGCTTTCATGAGCTTTCTGCGTTCTTCGGACATACTGTCCGGCATTACTATAATCACCCTGTAGCCCTTTGCGGAAGCGATAGCTGCAAGTCCGATACCGGTATTTCCCGAAGTAGGCTCTATGACCACCGAACCAGGTTTCAGCTCACCGGACGCCTCTGCATCTTCGATTATCCTCTTTGCGACTCTGTCCTTCACCGAACCGGTCAGATTGAAATACTCCAGCTTCCCCAGCAGCGTTGCCCTGAGTCCCAGGGACTCCTCCAGGTGAGTCAGCTCGATCAGCGGCGTATTTCCCACAAGCTCATCCGCAGTCTTATGTATTACAGACATGGCAGTCTCCTTTCCACCTCAATGTATATATGTCCGGGACGTCCGTCATCAACCCCTCTGGGGGATGATTCCGGGAACCCCTCAAAAGCCAATCTTCCTATCGGATTGGTATGTATAAACTCAAGTATCAATATAAATGTATTGTTCAGGCATGTCAAGTATTCACACCCCGCTTCTGACAGGGCAGCCGGCCCTGTCAGCGGCTCAGCTGTTACCCCAAGAAAAAAAGCAGCTGCATACTTGCTGTCTGCAACTGCAACCATATGTAAAAACGCAGTCCTCAGTGGGGTCCGCTACATTATATAAACGTTACCTTCAGACGAAGCGCTCCGTTTTAAAAGCGCAACAATCCGGCTGATTACTTCGTAAAAAGATGCTGGCTGTATGCGAAGCGCTCCGGAAAAACAATTTGCAAACAGAGCGCTTCACTATGAAAAATAAAAACGCAGCCTTCTGCGGCGCGCCCCGTTTAATAAGGAAGCCCGCCGCCTTCAGGCCACACATCACTTTAATTGAAATATCTGAACACGCCCCGGACGATTCCCAGGACCTTAGCATCCCTGACGATGATCGGACTCATAGTCTGATTCTCCGGCTGAAGTCTTATATGGCCGTCTTCTTTGTAAAAAGTCTTCACCGTGGCTTCACTCTCAAAGCCATCCACCATTGCCACCACCATCTGACCGTTCCTGGCGTCGCTCTGCTGCTTTACCAGAATGTAATCGCCGCTCAGTATCCCGGCCTCGATCATGCTGTCCCCTTTGACCTTGAGGATGAAATGAGTCCCGTTGCCGTTCACGTAACTCGCAGGCACCGGGAAACTATCTGTCACGTTCTGCTCAGCCAGGATCGGCATGCCGGCAGCCACCTGTCCGATAACAGGAATCTCGATGACATCTGCAGGCGCCGTCTCCGGCTCCGGCTGATCCTTCCGTGGTGCATCTCCGGCCTCCAGGCGCTTCATGTCGAAACCGGCTATCTCTATAGCCCTCGGCTTTGACGGGTCCTTTCTTATGAACCCCTTTGCTTCCAGCGCCGCCAGATCCTTATGAACAGTCGAAGTGGATTTAACGCCCAGATGTTCGCATATTTCGCGAACAGTTGGCGGATAACCTCTGTTCACTATATTTTCCTTCAGGAAATCCAGCATCTTGTGCTCTCTCTCCGTCAGGTTCATGTCGTCTGTAGGGAGTGATCTTCTTCCCATTTTATACTCCTTTGCTCTCTCCTTCCGCAATGGCTGTTCTTTACTCGTTTAAATTCTATCATATGTTCGCTAATTAGTAAACACATGTTCTCTTGATTTTTTGAAAATTTATGCTTGCATTTCTCTCGAAAATCCGTATAATAATACAAGTAATGCGACTTATAGAGGGTTGACCGAGTGGCTAAGGAGCCCGCCTGGAACGCGGGTAAGGCGAAAGCCCCGCGGGTTCGAGTCCCGTGCCCTCTGCCATTATTACGAGAACCGCTCATCCCGAAAGGGTTGGGCGGTTTTTTTATACGTCCGTCAGGTCAGCCGGCTTGCGTGCCGGACGCAGGTCTGCCGGCTGTATGCCGCCCCTTTTGACAGATTCAGAGCAGCAGGTCCGGCGGCCTTCGAGATACGGAGCCGTATGCCATTACTGCTGTCGGAAAGGATTGGAAAATGAGAATTATCGTTGTAGGCCTGGGCCTCATCGGCGGTTCATTCTGCCGCGCAATCAAGAAATACACCGATCACCACGTCATCGGAATCGACCGGGACGAGCCTTCCCTTGACATGGCTCTGGCCATGGAGGCAGTGGATGAGATCATTCCCATGGACCGCATGGATCTGCTGAAAAAGGGCGATCTGGTCATCGTGGCACTGCCGCCTCGCAAGATCGTGGACTTCATCCTGGAAAACGTGGACAATTTCCGTGAGGGAGCACTGGTCACCGACGTCTGCGGCGTGAAGGAATACATCGTCAGCCACGTGGAGGAACCCCTCAGAGCTGCAGGGGTGGAATTTATCGGTTCTCACCCTATGGCAGGCACCGAATTCGCAGGCTTCGCCGCCTCCAAGAGCGACATGTTCGTCAATGCCAGCTACCTGCTCACTCCAACGGAAAATGCTCCGGAGCACTGCATCCGCACCCTCAGGGATCTGGCCATGCAGATCGGTTTCAAGACTGTGATACAGACAAGCCCGGAAAATCACGATCAGGTTATCGCATACACATCCCAGCTTGCCCACGTGACTTCAAACTCCTACATCAGGAGTTCCACGCTGCCCCGGGAAAAGGGCTTCAGTGCAGGCAGTTTCCTGGATATGACGAGAGTTGCCCTGCTGGACGAAAACATGTGGAGCGATATATTCATTCTCAACAAGAAGAATATCGTAAATGAGACCGACCAGCTGATCGAGCACCTCACCCAGCTGAGGGATCTGATAGATTCCGAAGACCGCGAGGGCATCAGGGAGCTCCTGGAAAAAGGCCGGAAGCTTAAGACCCAGAACACCATGCAGCGGAAGCTTCCTTATTCCAACACGAAGGAGATCAAGATCTTATCATAAAAAAAAGGCTGTATCCATCTATTCTCAATGGATACAGCCTTTTTTCAGCACTTTTTGTCCTATAGCCCCAACTTTTCGTCCTATAGTCCCAGCCTTTTGTCCTATAGCCCGGATTTTATAAAAACAGATCCTGCTCCGGCAGCAGCGGATTGCTCACAGCCCTATTTCGTCCCGGTGCTCCCGAATCCGCCGGCACCCCGTTCAGTATCATCCAGTTCATCAGTCTCCTCGAATTCCACGGACAGGAAAGGCATTACCACCAGCTGCGCGATCCGCTCTCCCGGCTCAATGCTCCGGATCTGGTCAGTGTCGTTGTGAAGAGCCACGATGTATTCTCCTCTGTAGTCAGAATCACATACTCCCACGCAGTTTGCAGGACGGAGTCCCCTCTTGGAAGCCAGTCCGCTCCTGGCAAAGATAGCGCCGAAGTATCCCTCCGGGATCGCCACACTGAGGCCGGTACCCACCATCGCAGTTGCATGAGGCTGTATGGTGATCTCCTTGTCCGTATCCGCATACAGATCGTAGCCCGCAGCATACTCGCTTCCCCTGGTTGGCGTCTTTGCAGTCTCTGTCAGTTTTTTAAACTTGATCTTCATCTTTTTCTCCTCTTTTCAGCCTTCGTAAGTCACACCCGGAACCTCGAGCTTCGCAGCCGCCCCCGCCTCATAGACCTTAAAATCATCCTGCCACGGCACCACACTGCCCTCCGCAAGAGTCTTCTTCACATCTATCAGACGCTGATTTGTCGACCCCCTGAATCTCAGATCCAGCACTTTCTTTTCCTGCACGAACTCACCGTCCACCATAACGTCGATGCACCGGAGCATCCTGTCAGTCGTTTCCGGATCTCCTATCCTGTGAGCCATGAGCTCCTCGTCCAAAAGGTATCCCGAGTAGCACCAGATCGTCTTCTCAGGATACACTTTCCTGATCCGCTCAAGCAGGTTCGCCAGCACCGGCTGGTTTTCCGGTTCAAAAGGTTCGCCCCCAAGAAGTGAAAACCCTGTTATGTGCTCCGGTTTAATAGCCTCGATCAGTTCATCCGCCCGTTCAGGTGTAAACTCCTCGCCATATTCAAATGACCAGGTCTCCGGATTGAAACATCCCTTGCAATGATGCCTGCATCCGCTCACGAAGAGGGATACTCTGACCCCGGGTCCGTTTGCTATATCATGCTTCTTTATAGTAGCGTAATTCATATCATTCTCCCGCATTCAGCTTCCTAAACATTATTTGCTTCTGATTCGATCATCAAACACAGAGTGTCATTCCCGACAATGACCCTTCCCTGACTAATGTCACACATCCGTGTCCGCATCATAATAAAACTGTGACCACCCGAGTCACAGTCGATATTACTTCGCGTTCAATTATACCATATTTAGTTCATCTATGACACAACTATACACTATATAATGCAATTAATATTCATATTAATAATCCCAGCAGTTTAGCGAAAGCCATAAGCAAGCAATACTGTCTTTCATCACGCACCGGAGCCAATAGAAAAAGCCTGCAGTCAAAAGACCGCAGACCATTTCTATTGTCGCTATTATATTTATCATTCTCAGCTGCTGGTGATAAGGATTGAACACAGGTATGAGGTTTTCCCGCGCTCAGGGTTCTCATTATCAGCTATCTTGAATTCTTCTCGAGCCTGTCCATATCGTGTTTATACTGAACACCGCCGGTTATTGCTGCGATCAGCATGGTAACTATCGTAATGATCAAAACAGCATCCATTTTTGCACCTCCGCCATTCGGCAAACTGCAGTGTTATCGATTTTCACCGCCAACTGCGGCTGGACTGACCGGAAACCGCTCTTACGCTGCGTGCTTGTACTGAACTGCACCAACAAAGCTTGCGATAACCATAGTCGCTAATGTTGCACCTAAAACCATTTCCTTTTCCTCCAAATTCCCGTAAAATATAATCCAAAATAATTGCGGTTTGAACAGCTTTTACTTGATAATATTTTCGAATTCCATATATGTTTGCGAATTCTTTTAAGCTATTCCTTATTTCACCTGTATTATGCGCCCATTCAGAAGAAAGGTCAATATGTATTTTTTATTATTTTCTGTGAATAAAGATATCATTCAGATATTTTTCGGCACTCGGTGGATTTTCTCACAAATAAATTGCATACAATGGCTATGTACAGAATATATTTGTGCACGCAGCTCCTTTTTCATGTACAAAACGTAATTTTTATTTTCAAAGGTTCGTGCGAGTACAATCTTATATTTTGTATACATTTCGTAAATGCATAACAAAACCCCCTTCGCCGGAATCAAGCCTCATCCGGAAAAGGGGGTTTGGGTTATTTTTCAATTGTATGGCCTGTTCGATCAATCTGGCGGACAAGCTGTCTGCTATCTCAGTCTGCCTGTGAATGCCGGGCTTCCGGCAGTGCCGGCACCGTTCAAAAGCCGCCAGGGCTTACAGGTGAAGTACTCTGGCCTTGATTTCCTTCGTCTTGCCCACATTCCAGAAGTTTTCTCCCAGATATCCGCAGGTACGGCGGGTAACGTTCATCTTGTTCTGATCCTTGTTTCCACAGTTCGGACATTCCCACTCGTTGTCATCGTTGATAACGATTTCGCCGTCATATCCGCAAACCTGGCAGTAGTCGGATTTCGTATTGAACTCTGCATAGAGGATGTTGTCGTAGATGTACTTGACCACGTCCTCCATAGCTTCCAGGTTGTTCTTCATATTCCGCACTTCCACGTAGGAGATGGCGCCGCCGGATGAGATTGGCTGGAATTCCGCCTCAAACTTGAACTTCGTGAATGCATCTATAGGCTCTCTCACATCAACGTGATATGAGTTCGTATAATATCCTTTATCCGTAACATCTTCGATGGTTCCGAAACGTTCCTTGTCGATCCTGGCAAATCTGTAGCAGAGGGACTCCGCCGGCGTTCCGTAGAGAGCAAAGCCCAGGCCTGTCTCCGCCTTCCATCTGTCACATGCTTCTCTCATGTGCTTCATGACTCTGAGGGCGAACTCATGTCCCTCAGGAGTTGTGTGGCTCACGCCCTTCATGAGTTTCGTAACTTCGTAGAGTCCGATATAGCCCAGTGAGATGGTGGAATATCCGCCATACAGATACTTGTCGATCGTCTCGCCCTTCTTGAGCCTTGCGATGGCACCGTACTGCCAGTGTACCGGAGAAACGTCGGAACGCACGCCCTTCAGAGCGTTATGCCTGCACATGAGCGCTTCCTTGCAGAGTTCCAGGCGCTCGTCAAAGAGACTCCAGAACTTCTCCTCATCACCCCTCGCCAGGATGCCGATCTGCGGCAGATTGATGCTGACAACGCCCTGATTAAAGCGTCCCTCAAATCTGTAATTGCCTTCCTCGTCTTTCCACGGGCTCAGGAAGCTCCTGCATCCCATAGGTCCGAAGACATTGCCGGCATAGGTTTCTCTCATCTTCTTCGCGGAAATGTAGTCCGGATACATGCGCTTTGCGGAACACTTCACCGCCAGCTTTGTGATGTAGTCGAACTCTCCTCCCGTGAGATTATTATTTTCATCCAGCACGTAGATGAGCTTAGGGAAAGCAGGCGTCACATATACGCCGACTTCATTCTTTATTCCCTCATAACGCTGCCTCAGTATCTCCTCGATGATCATGGCATTTTCCTTGATATAAGGATCGCCGTCCTTCAGATACAGGAACAGTGTCACGAACGGTGACTGACCGTTGGTAGTCATCAGAGTATTGATCTGATACTGAATCGTCTGAACACCGGACTTCAGCTCGTCGTTCAGCCTTCTCTGAGTCAGCTTCTCGATAGTCTGTTCGTCAACGGTACCGGCACACTCTTCTTCGATCTGCTTTCTGAACTTCACATAGCTCTTTCTCAGATACTTGCCGAGGTGCGATACGTCCACGGACTGGCCGCCGTACTGGCTGCTGGCAACAGATGCGATAACCTGTGTCATGACAGTGCAGGCAACCTGGAAGCTCTTCGGTGACTCGATGAGCTTTCCGTTCATAACCGTGCCGTTGTCCAGCATATCGCCGATATTTACCAGGCAGCAGTTGAATATAGGCTGGAGGAAGTAATCCGCATCGTGGAAATGCAGTACGCCTTCCTCGTGTGCCTTTGAGATCTTCTCAGGCAGCAGAACTCTCTTGGTCAGATCCTTGCTGACCTCGCCGGCGATCAGGTCTCTCTGTGTGGAGGCCATGACAGCATTTTTGTTGGAGTTCTCTTCCATTACATCCTTATTATCACTTCTGATGAGGCTCAGGATGGAATCATCTGTGGTATTTGCCTTTCTCACCATCGCCCTGGAATAGCGATAGATGATATAAGCCTTCGCCAGGTTGTACTTACCCAGCTCCATGAGCTCGCTCTCCACCATGTCCTGAATATCTTCCACCAGGAGTCTGGAGCGCTTCTTCATGGAGATCCTGTCCGCGATCGCCTCTATATCTGCGATTTCGACCCTGTCCTCTTCATCTACTGCATCGTTTGCCTTTTCTATGGCATTCACGATCTTCGATCTGTCAAAATCAGTAACCGTACCATCTCTTTTCACAACCTTCTTGGCCTTTACAGACCTGAGATCCACTTCTTTTTCTGCGACATTAAATGTCAGTCCCATAATCAGATCGCTCCTTTCAAATCCCTTCAATAACACAATGACATACAACCGGTTTACGAATCTACATCATTCAAAGCAAAAATTACAACATTTTGTATTAATAGCAACAGCTGCCGCCGTTGAAAATAAACACTTTCGGACTTTCTTCCCGTCCGTCCATGAATTATTTTATCAGAGAGGTTCTTTTTTGTCTATTGGTAATTTCTACATATTGGGACGAGTAATGGAAATGTTACAGTGAACTACGCAATATGTAGTATGTTGATATATCCGGGCTTTCTGTGGATAACTGAAAACAAACGGCTGTTCACAGTAGTTCAGCTACTCTTTCAACGATGCAAAATTCCGTTCTACATCTAGAAAGCTGCCTTAAAAAATAAATTCAGATGTAAAGTAGTTGATTTAATTTGTTTTTGTTTGGTATTGTCGTACGAGAAACAAAATGCGGGAAAGCGCCGATCCCGCGACGCTATCCCGCATACTTTACAGTTAATAAAACTCTGATTCAATTTGTCATTTATGTAACCGCGCTCTGTATACCTTCATATTACACTATTTTACGGTCTTCAGAGGCGCATCCACTATAGTCGGGCTGGGATCAGCACCCAGCATTCTTGTGGTATTGGTTATTCCCGTTGCCATGAGCCAGCCCTCGGGGTCTCTGATCTCCACAT